>RGEC01000352.1 GCA_009918425.1 Bacteroidota bacterium | reverse complement strand
AATTATGTTTAGGGCAGGCGGTTGCTTTAACACCAACAGGTGCTTTAACTTATACATGGTTAAATCAGGGTATTAGTAGTGGTGTTACATTTACACCTAATGCTACAACTGTTTATACGCTTTTAGGCCAAAACGGTTGTGGCACGTCAACTGTTTTAACAACTGTTACGGTTGCGCCCTTACAAGTTAATGCCATAGCTTCAAGTTCTTTGGTTTGTGCAGGATATCCCACATCGCTTACGGCAGCGGCAGCGGCAACTGGTTTTACCTGGTTACCTAACGGAACTATTGGTCAGGCAGTGGTGGCTTCTCCAAGTGTAAATACTATATACACAGTTACTGCAAGTAACGGAACCTGTATTGGAACTGCAACTGTTGCAGTATTAACAAATCCGGTGCCAACAGTTAATATTGTGGCCAGCGCTTCGGTTATTTGTCCCGGAGTTGCTGTAAGTATGACAGCTCTTTCTGATATTTGGCGTAATCCAGCATAGCAATGCAGGTTTGTTATCTTTTGGGGCTGAGAGAGCTGAAGAATATTCTAAAACTGGATCGTATGGCCAAGCCATGTTGATACAGTGAGGTAAGAAACGATTTGGCTTTTCAGTTTTTTATCTACTAACTTCTGCAATTTCTCTTTCACCTCAGCAAGCTTTTTTGCATTGCGTGATCGGGCAACAAGATTAGTACCCTTAGTGTGGCCTTCTTCATTGAATGGGTAGCTGCCAATAGTTACATCCCGATCCATAGCCGTTTGCATCGCAGTTAGTTCATCAGCCAAGTCGTTCTCAAGAACATAGGCTTTTACCGTTACCGATAGTATGGGGTCGGCGTGGGCAAGTTTTGGCAAAATTGCCTCAAACATCTCTTGCATAACTTTTGGAATGCCGGCCATTACAAATACATTTTCAATTTGAAAAACCATTTTTGCATGAAGAATAGCTCCTTCAGCGGCCCTGGCCATGCGCCGTCTAGCATCATTAATGTGATCCCCGTAGTATTCTTCTAATAGCTTTAATGCTTCTGGATGCGTTATTAATGGCTTATTAAATGCCTTGGCAATGCTTGCCTGGGTAATGTCATCGTGGGTACTGCCAATGCCGCCAGTTGTAAACACATAGGTGTTTCTTGTGCTTAGTGTTTTTACGGCTTCAATAATCATGGCTTCGATATCAGGCACAACTCTACATTCTTGAAGCACAATGCCATGCTCACCTAGTCGATTAGCTATATAGTTTAAATTTAGGTCTTGAGTACGCCCTGATAATAATTCATCACCAATTCCGATGA
>RGEC01000351.1 GCA_009918425.1 Bacteroidota bacterium | reverse complement strand
TTATAGTACAAATGGAAATTACATAAAAGTATCAGACCGCGGTTATCGTGACCTGTCGAATTCTTATTTAAATGCTCGGGACTCTGAATATGGGATTCGGGGTGTCAGGAATGCGCCTTAACCCGATGATAATTAGAATAACACCCTATAAAATAAATATCCCAAAAATGATACATTTTAAGATACATAAAATAATTCCGTTGCTGCTGCTCGTTTCGGTTTTCCCGCAAACGGTTAAGGCACAATATACCGGGGGCAATGCTGACGGTGATATTGCAAGCATAAATAACCAAATTACGATGGGTGGTCAGACCTTTTGGATAGGTGGGGCTGCCGGCTCTCCCACCAATTGGAACACCCCCGCAAATTGGTGGCCCAGTGCCACAGTTCCCAATACCACCACCCCTATATGGTTAGAACCCAACAGTAACGGCCACAACCTTGTGTTAGACCAAAATAGAACTATCCATAGCTTCAACTTTAACGGGGCTAACAAAAGTTTAGTGCTGGGCAATTTCAGCCTCACCATTTCAGAAACCATTGAAGGAAATGATGCCAATGACTACATAAAAACCACCGGTACGGGTCAGCTTATCAAGGCTATTGCACCAGGCAGCAGCTTCACCTTCCCGGTAGGCAACACTGCCTATAACCCTGTAACCATTACCAACAAAACCGGCACTCAAGATGCTTTCTCCGTGCGCATTCTGGATGAGGTGTATTATCAGGGGACTACAGGGCTGGTGGCCAGTGAACCCCGGGTAAAACGCACCTGGCTGATAGACAAAACCAGCCCCACCGCCAATGCAGGGGATGGCGTAGATTTTGTATTCGGCTGGAATGCAGGAGAAGCCACCACCGGATTGAATACCCCAAAATTGTATCATTACAATGGAACCACGTGGGATAAACAAACCATTGGTACCACCACCTCCACCGCCACTTCCCTCACCTATACCGGGTATAAAGGCAGCTTCTCACCCTTCGCCATTGGCGATGATGTAGTATTACTCCCCATTACCTGGCTCAGCTTCCGATGCGAAGCACTGCAAAACCAAACCACCCTGCTGCAATGGAAAACCGCCTCTGAAACCAATACCCGCGCCTTCTTTGTGGAACGAAGCAACAACGGCAGCGATTACACCGGCATAGGTGAAGTTCCTGCCGCCGGTTACAGCCAGTCACCCCGCAGCTACAGCTTTAGTGACCCGGAACCTAATGCCGGAAAAACCCTGTACCGCGTGCGCATGGAAGACATGGACGGCCAAATAGCATACTCCGATGTTTGCA
>RGEC01000036.1 GCA_009918425.1 Bacteroidota bacterium | reverse complement strand
AGCGGGTAAAAGAACGCAGAACAGAAATTTTTCGGTGAACGGATCTGGCCTGCAGTCCGGCTTCCATCAAATCGGCCATCCAGCCTCTTACTGTCATGGGGTTCAGGCCTGATATAATATCCAAAGCATCGTTTTGGCAATGGTTTTCAAATTGTTGCAAATCATTTTCATACGCCGAAACAGTATGAACAGACATGCGCCTGTTCAATGCCAGATAATCCAAAAAGTCGATGGCGAAATGATGCACTGTACAAAGCAAACGCACACCCAATGAAATTATTGTGAATAGTTATGAACCTTTGTTAACAAATATGATACAATTTACTATTGCTCATATTATTTACATTATATATTCGCGGCCATGCTTTCTAGGAAAGAGTTTTTGAGGCTGACAGGGTTGATTGCTGCAGCTGCTGCCATAAGAAATAGTGCGGGTTCTTCACACAAGAGAAGGAGAGGCCCGGTCGTGATTTCTACCTGGGATTTTGGATTGGCGGCCAATGCTGCGGCCTGGAATATTTTAAAAAATAATGGTTATGCGCTGGATGCCGTTGAAGCAGGTGTTGCTGTGCCGGAAGGGGATCCGCTGATCAATTCAGTCGGTCTGGGTGGTTTTCCGGACAGAGATGGTCGTGTTACGCTGGATGCGTGCATTATGGATGAGAATTTTAACTGCGGTTCGGTTGCGTGCCTTGAGCATATTGTGCACCCGGCGGCTGTAGCCAGAAGGGTGATGGAAAAAACACCACATGTTATGCTTGCAGGTGAAGGTGCCCTAAGGTTTGCACTGGAACAAGGTTTTAAAAACGAAAATCTGTTAACACCAGAGGCCGAAACTGCCTGGAAGGAATGGCTGAAAAAGGCGGAATATGATCCACAACCAAACTGGGAAATCAATCACGATACTATTGGGATGTTGGCGCTTGATATGCAAAAACGACTTGCCGGCGTTTGTACTACCAGTGGCATGGCCTGGAAAATGCATGGTAGGATAGGCGATTCTCCTATCATTGGTGCGGGTTTATATGTCGATGGGGAAATAGGCGCGGCTACCTGTACCGGATTGGGCGAAGAGATGATACGAATGGCTGCCTCTCACAGCGTTGTAGAAGCCATGCGCAGCGGTAAAAGTCCGCAGGCAGCATGCGAAGCAGTTATTAAACGGTATTATAAAAGACGCGGTAATAAAGCCCATGGAAAACAGGTGTGCCTTCTGGCGATGGATAATGAAGGTAATGTAGGTGCTTTCAGCCTCATGCCGAGATTTGTTTATGCCATTACAAGCAATGGTGTTCATGAGGTAAGAGAGGCCGGGTATCTCCTGGAGAAATAAAAAAAGCCGCTTGCAGGCGGCTTTGGTATAGAGTTTATCTTTTAATTATGGTTCCATTTCCTGGCGCTGCATCTGCTGACGATAAGCAGCACGTATTTTTTGCATGCGCTTGGTGATGCAAGGCTTTTCAAAAGACTGACGGGCACGAAGTTCTTTAACCACACCGGTCTTCTCGAACTTCTTTTTGAATTTCTTCAGCGCTTTGTCGAGCGAGTCGCTTTCTTTTACGTTGATAAGTATCATGTTTTTCCTACCTACTTTCTTTTGGGAGTGCAAATATATGAAAAAGTAATAATATTTCAAAATAATTACGCTTTCAGAACGGCTCTGCTGATAACAAGCTTTTGAATTTCACTGGTTCCCTCCCCAATTGTACAGAGCTTGCAATCGCGGTAGAATTTCTCTACGGGAAAATCTTTGGTATATCCGTAGCCACCAAAAATTTGCACGGCCTCGTTGCTGCAGTATACACTCACTTCACTGGCGTAATACTTAGCCATGGCACTTTCCCTGTTTACGCTTTTTCCTTTGTTTTTAAGATTGGCGGCCTGGTGGGTAAGCAGCTCAGCCGCTTCAATTCGGGTAGCCATATCAGCGAGCTTAAATCCAATGGCCTGAAAATTGGCTATAGGTTGACCAAACTGCTGGCGTTCCTTGCTATATTTTATACTGGCTTCATAAGCCCCTTTGGCGATGCCCAGAGATAGCGCGGCGATGGAAATTCTGCCACCATCCAGAATCTTCATAGCCTGAATAAATCCGTCTCCCACATTACCCAGACGATTGGCATCCGGAATACGGCAATCTTCAAAGATTAATTCGGCGGTTTCGCTGGCGCGCATGCCCAGTTTATTCTCTTTTTTACCGCCCCTAAATCCGGGGGTGCCGCGCTCAACTACAAAAGCTGTTATTCCATGGCTGTCGAGCAATTCGCCGGTGCGGGCAAGTACTACAGCTACATTTCCCGTTATTCCGTGCGTAATCCAGTTTTTGGTACCATTCAAAATCCAATCATTCCCATCTTTTTTCGCAACACACTGCATTCTTAGCGCATCTGAGCCTGTGTTCGCTTCCGTAAGTCCCCAGGCGCCAATCCATTCTCCGCTCGCAAGTTTGGGCAACCAGTTTTTTTTCTGGTCTTCGTTTCCAAACATCATGATATGACCGGTGCAAAGGCTATTGTGCGCAGCCATGCTAAGTCCAATGCTGCCGCAAACCTTTGCCAGTTCTTCAATAGCCGCTACATATTCGTGATAACCCAGACCTGATCCTCCATATTCTTCGGGAACAAGTACTCCCATTAATCCAAGTTCTCCAAGGGCTTTGAAAACGTGTACAGGAAATTCCTGACTTTCATCCCACTCCATAAAATGGGGTTTGATATTCTTCTCGGCAAAATCCCTTACGGTTTGCCTTATCATTTGCACATTCTCGTCAGTTGAAAATTCCATATAATTAGGCTACAAAAATACATATCAATGTTACATGTATATGTATTCAAAATCATATTCGGGTAAAGAAAACATATTATTCGTTAAAATCCAGGTAGGGTAATATTTTAGCCAGTTCATCAGCAGAAATAATTTTTATTTCTTTCAGCATACTTTCATTTAACTTTTTGTGCTGTTCGCGAAATGACAATATGACCTTTGCTTGTCTTTCACTGAGATACGGATGTTTTTTAAGTGTTTCCAGGTTTGCAGTTTGTATGGGAATCTTTTTTATCAGATTCGGATTTAATGTTAAATCTGGCAGTATTTTACGGAGTGTATTGGTATCCGTGAAGCGCGTTTCAAGGATTTGTTCTTTTCTGTAGAAACCACCCAGCGCATCACGAAAACGAATAATTCTCTGTGCTGTTTTACTTCCAATTCCCGGTAAGGCTATAAGGGCAGTGGTATCGCAACTGTTTAACTCTACAATTTCAGGTTTTTGTTTTTCTATTTTCTTTTCTCTGAAAGAATAAATACTTACCACATTTTTAAGCACTGCGGTGTCGATTCCTGTTTCGCTGCTCAATTCGGCCAGTGAAGCATAGTGGTGCCCCATTTTTATCTTTTCGTATACCCGGTCTGCATCTTCCGCACTAAGGCCCATATTCTCAAGATCGCCTGCCTTTAAACGCTGCCAGGGAATAAATTTATTTTTTTTCTTTTTGAAGAAAGAGTCTGTAGCGGCCAAGTGATTTGCCATAAGTGCGGCACGCTGAGCACTGTCGGTTTGATAGATTACACCGGGTTGGCTCTGCATATCAAAAATAGTGGGAATAAGTGCCAGTAAAATGGCCAGCAAGAGCATAAAAAAAGCCCCGGCATATTCGCTCCTGTTAAGAGACACCCACGGGCCGGGGCTTTGATTGCGCATGGCGTTAATTAAGGTTTTGCCGTAGCCAGCTTTTCCTGACGGTATTGTCCGCTGTCCAGCTTGTGTTTAATGGCTTTGAAAGCACTGATTGTTTCTGCTACATCCTCCAGGGTATGAACCGCAGTGGGGATAAGACGGAGCATGATAACACCTTTGGGAACTACAGGATAAACCACGATGCTGCAGAATATGTCGAAGTTTTCACGCAAATCAAAGGTCATGTGTGTAGCTTCGGGTATGGTTCCGTTCAGCAATACCGGGGTTACAGGTGTGGTGGTGATACCAATATTGAAGCCGGCTTCGCGAAGGCCGTTTTGCAGGGCATTCACTATTTTCCAAAGATTGTCTTTCAGTTCAGGGCGTGTTCTGATAAGCTCCAAACGCTTGATAGAGCCCACGGTTAGAGGCATGGGAAGTGCCTTGGCATAAATCTGACTGCGCATGTTGTATCGCAGATATTTAATAATCTCGGGAGTAGAGCCAATGAAAGCACCAATTCCCGCCATGCTTTTGGCAAACGTACTGAAATATACATCAATGCCGTCCATGCAATTTTGCTCTTCGCCGGTACCTGCACCGGTTTTTCCCATAGTGCCGAATCCGTGCGCATCATCCACAAAAAGGCGGAAATTAAATTTATCTTTAAGGGCAACAATTTCTTTGAGTTTACCTTGCGAACCACTCATCCCGAATACACCTTCTGTAATTACCATAATGCCACCTCCTGTTTTTTCTGCCAGTTTGGTAGCATTGGTGAGTTGTTTTTCCAGGCTTTCAATGTTGTTGTGCTGATACATAAAACGCTTGCCAATGTGCAGGCGCATTCCATCAATTATACAAGCGTGTGATTCGGCATCATACACAATAATATCGTGGCGGTCTACCAGGGCATCAATGGCTGAAACCACACCCTGATAACCGAAATTCAGCAGGATTACATCGGGTTTGCCGATAAAATCCGCCAGGTCTCTTTCCAGTTGTTCGTGATAATTGCTGTTACCGCTCATCATGCGGGCGCCCATGGGATAGGCCATACCGAACTGTGCTGCTGCGACTGCATCGGCCTTCATTACTTCAGGATGATTGGCGAGGCCCAGATAATTGTTCAGGCTCCAGTTCAGTTTCATTTTTCCGTTGAAAATCATGCGGGGGCCAATAGGACCTTCCAGTTTTGGGAAGGTAAAATAGCCATGAGCGTCATCTGCATGCTCACCCAGCGGGCCCATGCGGTTTACTACTTTTTTAAAGATATCGTTAACCATGAAATGATATAAAGTTTTCGTTACAAAGGTACAATGATTTCATCATTTTACGATGCTATCTACCAACAAGGAAAATGCAGGGATTTTTCCCTATCAGGGGTTTATTTTCCTTCCATTCAGCAACAGTTCGGGTTCGTGTGAAACCCTCAGGCTCATGCAGGTTACATGCCACACATATTTTCAGAGACTGTGGCAAAACACTCAGCAAAGCAGCCAAAAGCCGGTCGGAGCGGTAGGGCGCTTCTATGAGTGCCTGCGTGTAGCCTGTTTTTTCACAATCCTTACCAATTTTCCCCAGAAAACTGCGCAGTTCATCATCTTTTACAGGGGCATAACCGTGAAATGTAAACTGCTGTCCGTTGAGTCCACTTGCGCTCAGCGCCAGTATTAAGCTGGAGGGCCCGCTTATACTCAAAACACGGACTTCATTTTTATGTGCCCATGCCGAAATTTCAGCGCCCGGATCGGCCATGCCGGGCACACCGGCCTCACTGGCGACGCCAATATCTCCTTTATGGATGTTGACTTTTAGAAAAAGTTCAAGTGCTTTTCTGTCAAAATCACGGTGAAGTTCAAATATTTGGAGACTGTCAATATTGATGGAAAGTTGAAGAGAAGATACAAAACGCCTGAAAGTACGTGCATTTTCCACCACCCAGTATTTTACACTTGTGATTTTTGCATTGAATTCTTCGTTGTTCAAACAGCCTGATGACAGGCTGCCCAGGGGCATAGGCATCATGACCAAAGTGGCTTTTCCCTGACTTTTATTTGGACTATTTTCCATATTTTTGTAGTATGGTTATTAGGATAAAGAAAGTAGCATTGGGTCTTTTTATGGCCTTGTCATGCATATCTTATTCCTACTCGCAAACCTACGGCAATGAATGGTTAGATTGGACGCAGTTTCACGGTAAAATTAAAATCTGGAAAGATAATGTTTATCGTTTGGGCTATTTCTCTATTGAGCCATGGTTCACCTCACGCGGTTTGTATCTGAACAGCATTTCCATTGATGATTTTGCCATGTATAACATGGGAAGACAGGTGCCGGTTTATATTTATGATCAGAATGGCAACAAACGACTGGACGCCTTTGATTACGTTGAATTTGTTGGCCATCCGGCTACCGGTGAGATTGATCGGGGATTGTATGATAAACCCGAAGATCAGCGTCACCAGCTCAAAAATATGATGTCAGATACGAATGTGTATTTTTTTACACTTCGGCCCGGCAGAAAAAACCTGCGATATTCGTCTTACTCCGGAACAGCCAAAATCCCTTCACGCAATTACCATATAAGTCGTTTTGAATACGCACCTGACCAGAATTACTGTGAGGGTGAATACATGGCTTTGGGAAACCATGCGGTTTTTTACAGTGAATATATGCCGGGCGAGGGATTTGTGGGGGATTATTTCTGGGCTCCCGGTCAGTATTCGGTAACCCTGAGGCATCCTGATTTTAATCCCGCAGGCCCTGCTCCTGAGTTGGAAACTGGCTTAACGGCACATACGCCGCCAGCGGCCGGGACTAATGTGGCCAATAATCGTTTTGCTACGCAAATCAGTGCAGACGGGAATGTTAAAAAACTGCTTTCTGATACTGTATTTTTAGGTGTAAGGCCGGTAACACAAAGTTTTAAACTAAATCCGACAGATATGGGTCAGGAGCAATCTTTCCTGATTTTTAATCCGCAATTTGTAAACGGCTCCACCAGCGGCATGTACGGACATTCACACACTGTTTTACACTATCCGCGTAAAAATGATTTTAAAGACTCGGCCCGGTATTTTTACTATGAAGATTCTGCATACGAAGCGCATACTGAGACCTGGAGTAATTACGGCAATAATTTTCAGAATACGCCTGTTTTTTATGATGAAATCAATGGCTTAAGGTATACGGGGGCAGTAGATGCCATAACCCGAGATCTTACGGTTTTGGTGCCGCCAATGCCCCAGCGGGGAAGGATTTCACTCATTGATGAAAGCCGGGTGGAGATGCTGCCTTTTTTTAGAATGGACACGGTCTCTCCAATTAATTATAACTACCATGTGGGAAATTGTGAGTTTTTGATGGTTTCAAGCCGAACACTGGTTAGCCCAAAAAGAGAGCTGAATGATTACAAAGCACTTCGTGAAAACCGCTACAGTGTTCAGTTAAACTTGGTTCAGAATTTATATGATTATTTCAGTTATGGCCTTCCTCACCCGCTGGCCATTCGCAACTATTGTAAATTTCTGATTGATAAAAGCAGCCCTACTTCACAGCCAAAGTTTCTGCTGCTCATCGGACGCGGATTTGACAACGCCTACAATCGCGGTAATGGCCTTAATCAGCTCAGTCCGCTTAAAAAATTCAATCATGTGCCAACCATTGGCCATCCCATTAGCGACTGGATGTTTACATCGGGGCTGGGAAATGCAAAAACCATGGAGCCGGCTATTGCCACGGGTCGAATTCCTGCCGACAGTGCCAAAGATATTAGTGTTTACCTCGATAAACTCAAAGATTACATTCGCCCCGAAAACAACTATCAGGAGTGGCAAAAACAGGTTTTGCACCTAAGTGGCGGATCCAATGCCAACGAGACAACTATCATAAAAAATATTGTTGACGGTCTGCGCATTTATCCTGAAGGAGATCCATTTGCCGGTGTGGTTACCCAGTTTTCAAAATCGGCTGTGGGGATTGTAGATCCAAATTTTAAAGATAAAATCGTTAGCCGCATCAACAGTGGCACCGGGCTTATTACATTTCTTGGACATGGCAGTCTTTCGGTTACTGACATCGATATGGGCGTGCCCGAGAAATACCTGAATGAAGGTAAATATCCCATTTGTTATTTTAATGGCTGCCAGGTGGGTAATCCATGTTTACCAACCACACAAAAAGGTCTTGGGGAGCGTATATTCCGCGGTGAGAAAAAAGGGGCCATAGCCTTTATGGGGCAGGTTTCTCTGAGCGAACTCTACACCCTTAGTTCCCAGATGCGTTATTTCTATGAAAGTTATTTCGATTCTACCCCCAATAAAACCCTGGGCGGGGTGTTGAAAACAACATTGGCCAGATGGCAAAATCCGTCTTCTTCGCTTAATAAAATTCATGCACGGCAGTGGTTCCTGCAAGGAGATCCCGCTGTGGCGGTTTATACCCCGCAATTGCCGGATTTGAGCATCACAGGCCAAAGCATTTTTCTGAAACCTGAAAATGCATTTGCCCTGATGGATAGCTTTGATGTAGGGGTAGTTATTCGAAACTACGGACGGGGTGTGCCTGACAGTTTTTCTGTAAACCTTCAATGGGTTTATCCGGATGGCATAACCAAAAGAAACTACAGCACCCGTTCTAAACAGCGCGGTTTTGAAGATACCATATACCTGCGTGTGGCCTCAAAAGATGTCCAGGTAAGGGGTGAAAATCTGTTTAGTGTAAATGTGAATCCTGCTAAAAACCCTGCTGAATATACATACCTTAACAATTCGGCAACGTTAAAACGCTATATCCCTGGTAATGGAGTTAATCTGGTTTCCCCTAAAAATTTTGCCATCTGGGGTAGAGATACGGTTGATCTGATTGCTCAGGCAGGTGATATTTTCAAGCAAAATGAGGATTATTATTTTGAACTGGATACCACACCACGTTTCAACAGTCCGCTGCTTATTTCACTTGAAAAGCAGGGGAAACCGCTGAATCGCGCCATTCTTGCCAAGTGGTCCGTGAAACTGCCATTGCTGAAAGATACCCTGGCCTATTTCTGGAGGGCCCGAATCAGTGCATCGGTAAATGAGGGTGGAGGCTGGCAGATTGGGTCCTTTACCTATATTAAATCGCATACAGACGGCTGGATGCAAAATGTACACTGGCAATACACAAATCCGGTATCTCAAAATGAATTAATCGACCTAAGAACCGATTCGGCTTCCAAAAGTCTATTGTTTAAAAAGGTTCTCAAAAAGATTTACATAGACTGTCAGTATATGTATCATCCCAATAAAGGGGTTAAAGAGGGTGGTTTTGGTGGACAGGATATGAATTGGGGCGTATGTAAGGAAGGTCTGGTTGCCATTCCATGGAACGGTAAAAAACTGCTACGGGAAGCTGTAGATCCTTCTAAGATCTGGCCGGATTGCTGGCCGGGAGCCCTTTGGACAACTTTTGGACACAGCTCTAATGAACAACTCTATTATGCTTTTCAAATGAATATCAATGATGAGCAGGATAAGTTTATCAATTTTATCAATGCTTTGCCCGACAGTAATTACGTAACCATATTCAGCCGCAGGCAAAATTTTGCGAATACATGGAAACCGGAAGTGCTGCAGGCTTTGAATGATATCGGCAGCAATATTTTTGACAGTGCACAGTACCGCACCGCAGATGCCATGTGGGTTTGCTTGGGTAAAAAAGGTTCAAAACCCGGAACAGCTCAGGAAAAACACACATTTGGCTCTGTTTCTGCCTATGTGGGTGTTGAAGCCGATATGATTGGCGATGCCAACAGCGGCAGCATGAAGAGCGAACGGATTGGTCCCGCAGATAAGTTTGGTGCTATGTATTCCCGTCCGGTAATTAGCAGAAACGGAACGACCGAAGATGATGCAGTTGCAATTGAGATACATGGTGTTGACACGGGGGGGGCAGATCAGTTATTAGTTCCAAATGCCATACTTGCACAACAGGATTTGTCCTCAATCAACACCAGTAAATACAAATACATTTACCTGAAAGGTCAATTTGCCGATCCGTTGGGAAATACTGCGCCCAATTTATTGCACTGGCGTGTAACCCATGCCCCCGTCCCGGAAGGAACTCTTTTCCCGTCTCCGCTGGCCGGTTATAAATTTTATAATGATACACTTTATGAGGGCGATACGTTTAATGTTGCTCTGCCCTTTAAAAATATCAGCAAGGTGGTTTTCAGAGACAGTATTGACCTGGAATATAAAATATTTCATAAAGTAACCCGTCTACAGGTAAAAGCAGGGAAAATGCGTTTTAATGCCCTGAAGCCCGATTCTTTGTTTGTTTTTAAGGATAAGCTTTCAACATTGGGTTTGAGTGGTCCCTATGCCCTCCAGATTGCTTTTAATCCAGGATACAAACAGCCCGAGCTGAGTATGGCAAACAATGCAGCCATTCTCAATTTCTACGTGCAAAAAGATATTGTGAATCCATTACTGGATGTGACATTTGATGGTAAACACATCATGAATGGTGAAATTGTAAGCCCGTCGCCATTCATACTGGTAAGCAGCAAGGATGAGAATAAGCACCTGCTACAATCTGATTCCCAAAAAATGGTTCTTTTTGTGAAGAAGCCCGGATCATCGAATTTTGATCCCGTGAGCGGTCCGGAACTGGTTTATACACCGGCCAATAATTATCACAATCGAGCACGCATGGAATATCGCCCCGTGGACCTGGCCGATGGCAATTACATATTAAAAGTGCAAAGCTGGGATTATTCCGGAAATCAGGCCGGCAGTAATGATTACGAAATCGGCTTCAATGTAGTACGCGAACAGACCGTCACCCGTTTTTACCCGTATCCCAATCCTTTTACAAGCAAAATGCGGTTTGTTTTTACCCTCACCGGAACAAGAATTCCCGAGGAAATTCGCGTAAAGATTATGAACGTGGAAGGCCGTGTGGTGAAAGAAGTGAGCAAAGAAGAACTGGGCAATCTCAGAATAGGGAATAATATTACAGACTGGACATGGGATGGAACAGATCAGTTTGGCGATAAGCTGGGTAATGGTACCTATTTCTACAAGGTAACGGTGAAAGATGGCGGCGAAGAACTGAAACTGCGTGCCAGCAAAGGAGATGCTTCGTTCAAAGAGCAGGTTGGCGTTATTTACCTGATGCGTTAATGCAGCGCCACTTTTTAGGATTACCTTTGCATCGTGTCATGGATTGAAAACCTGAAGCGTCGGTGGAATGTGGATTCCGCAGGAAAAGTTTGGATTATTTTATGTGTTTTTGCCCTCACCGGAACAACAGTAATGCTTCTTAGGCGTTTTCTGAAATCGGAATTTGACTGGGCGCATGAGAAATGGTTTACCTACAGTTATTATTGGTTGATTTTGCCTTTCTACAATGTAATTTTATTGATGTATGGAGCCATTTTCGGGCAATTCCGGTTTTTCTGGGAATTTGAAAAACGTTTTTTTCGCAGACTGGTTAATATTTTTAAGAGAAAGTCATGATCACCGAAGAAAAAGTATTGGCAGCACTAAGCCATGTTGATGATCCGGACCTTAAGAAAGATCTGGTAACCCTGGGTATGATTCAGCAATTGAAAATTGCCGATACCATATCCTTCGACCTGGTGCTCACTACACCGGCATGTCCTATGAAAGACATGATGGTGAATGCTTGCAAAACCGCCATTCGTATGATGGTTGACCCCAATATTGCTGTTGATATCAATGTAACCAGCAAAGTGAGCAGCACCCGAACAGAAGATGCCGCGTTGCCCGGCGTGAAAAATGTAATCGCGGTGGGCAGCGGTAAAGGCGGCGTTGGGAAAAGCTCCGTGGCCGTTTCTCTGGCACTTGCGTTGAAACAGTCGGGCGCTTCTGTAGGCTTACTTGATGCTGATATTTATGGTCCTTCTATTCCCACCATGTTTGGTGTTAAAGAGGCCCCTCCCATGATTCAGCGCGATGGTAAGCAGTGGATAGTACCAATTGAAAAACAAGGTATAAAGTTATTGAGCATCGGTTTTATGGCGGCTCCGGATCAGGCTATTGTGTGGCGCGGACCCATGATTAGCAGCGCTTTCAGACAGTTTGTGAACGATACCGAATGGGGCAATCTGGATTACCTGATTATTGATTTGCCGCCCGGAACCGGCGATGTGCAGATTACGCTCAGTCAAATGGTACCACTCACCGGCCTGGTGCTGGTAACAACGCCGCAGGAAGTAGCTATGGCCGATGCCAGACGCGCTGTTTCAATGTTTAAAATGCCTTCCATTGCCAAGCCTATTCTGGGGGTGGTGGAGAATATGTCTTACTTTGTACCGGATGACATGCCCGAAAAAAAATATTACATTTTTGGGCAGGGCGGCGGCAAAAGACTCGCAGAAGAAACCGGAATTGATTTCCTGGGCGAACTTCCCCTGATTCAGGATTATATGGCCATGGCCGATGAAGGCCGAATCAATGCAGAAGCAGATGTGTTTAAACCCTATCTGTCTCTGGCGGCTGAGGTTGCCCGCAGGGTAAGTATTGTAAATTCAATGGCTGTTTAGTAATTTTGTACAACAACCTTATGTCTGAAACCGAAACCCTGAATTTTCGCATTGAAGAGGCACTCAATACTATCAGGCCGTATTTGCAGGCTGATGGTGGCAATGTAGAGCTGGTGGAAGTAAAAGGGGAAGGCGACGTGGTTTTAAGACTTACCGGTGCCTGCAGTTCATGCGAAATGAGCGAAATGACCATGACCGCCGGTATTGAAGAAACACTTCGCAGGGCCATTCCCGGCTTAGGTTCCATTGTTGCACTCAAAAACTGAATTTCGGCATTTTTATCCTTTAACCGAATTTATCGGCATCTTTATTACGGCCTGGGCCATAGCCTTGAGTTATGGACTACATGGGCAGTTTGATGCCAATACAATCCTGCTTTTTCTGTCAACGCTGGGCTATTATGCCCTGGATCACGGTTTGGATCTAATTAGGTTTCAAAATAATTCTCTCAGGTGCTATTTGCGTGCATATATGGCTTTGTTTGTCCTTTCGGCCTGTGTTTTTGGGGCAGTTGTTTTTTATGCAGGAATTATGGAAAGCCTACGTGTTTTCATGCTTCGATTTTGGCCAACACTGCTCATTGCTGCACTGTATTTTTTCGTTCGTAGGAAAGCAACCCAATTATTTCTTTTAATAAAATGCCTCCTTATATCGCTGGGTGTGGGTTTTGCAGTTTCTTTTCCTTTTCTGCACCCGGAAATCTTGATTGCCCCGCTGGTTTGTTTGAGCAATGTGCTGGTTTTTGCCTTCCTGGAGCGCAATAAAGATGCAGAACTGGGGAATGCTAATCTTTTTCACGTTGGGTTCAAGAAAAATTACCTGGTTTATGGTCTTGTGATTGTTTCAGCCGCCGGCATAATAATGCAGTGGGTTTTTGACTTTAAAGGAGGGTTTGGACTGGCTATTTATGCATTTTTGTCGTTTATGATTCTGATAAACGAAACAAAATTCAGGGAAAATACCTACCGATGGTGGCTGGATGCACTGCTGCCTGTGGCATTTTTACCACTCGGGTAATGGCTGCCCCATTCCTTCTTCCCAGTGGGTTTTGCAGCGGGATTCATACATGTCTGTATGGCCAACAAGTACCAGATCTTCGCCTCCGGAAGTGCGATAAGTGTAGTGTGCTGCCTTTCCGCAAACAAAACATTTATTATTTGTTCCATTACTCATTTGTTGTAAAGTCTCTATTGTTGATTTCTCTAATTTTACCGAAACAAATGAACCACCACGAACATTATTTATTCCATATTTATCCATATATTGTCTCGTAATTTTGTCTTCATCATAATCATCACAATTTGGTTTCACTTCTATTACTCTTAATGGTTTGTATATTTTTGTCCATTCAGAACCATTTGAATTAAAATGACTTTCCAACCGAAATTGTGGATTATTCGTTTTTCCAATATAATATTTTCCTTGCTCTAATTGAATTATGTATATAAAAACCATTTTTAAGATATTATTAATATCAATATAAATAATATTTAATTCATTTTTTTATATAATTAATCGGCGTTTTAAATGTCCAAAGGTGTAAAAA
>RGEC01000350.1 GCA_009918425.1 Bacteroidota bacterium | reverse complement strand
GTTGCAGAAAAATACATTGGAGACAGCTCGGCTGCTATTAAACTTGCCGCCAAAATCAAAGCCGGTGGATCAGGTGTTTGGGGTGAGGAAATGATGCCGCCTCAACCCCAAGTGTCAGATGCCGATGCCAAAACCATAGCTGAGCTGATAATGGCGCTCACCCCAAGTAAGTGATCTGAAGCAACATACTTCCCTGTCAGACCGCCGGTGAGAACCAGGCGGTTTTTTTAATCATTTTTTGCCGCTGGGGCAGACTAACTCCACGGACTTTTGGCCCAAGGGCGTTTCTGGTAAAGCTTACCAATCGGCGACCTTAGATGATCGAGGTGACAAAAATGCACTTTCTCGCCGCAACCGGATGGCTGCGTTTAAACCGTCATTTGTAATATTCGAAATTTTGTTCTCATGCAAACATATTCAAATAGAGCAATGGTTGATGCCAAAGACTAGGTCTTACATGACTGTCCTTAGCTAAGCACCTTTACTTGGCGGTATGTCTACAAAGAATGCGTCCCTCAAGGAGTCATGGAGACGCGTAAACCAATGACGTTATAGCGAAAATCAGTGGCAAACCCGCTTCTTATTGCGACACGCAGGCCCTGTGAATCGTTATCCCAAGAGCCACCGCGCAAGACCCGCTCAGAGCATTCATTGTTTATCCAAGGGCTTCCGTCTGAAGGCGCATTGATGTAATTCGGGTTCCAACAATCTTGCGTCCACTCCCACACATTACCCAACATATCATGCAAGCCAAAGGCATTTGGTTTTTTTTGTCCCGCGGGATTTGTTGCATCAGTATTAGCACTGAACCACGCATAGTCGCTCAACTCAGCATCGCTGTTTCCCCATGGATATATGGTTGTACTCAAACCTCTTGCAGCATATTCCCACTCTGCTTCAGTAGGTAATCTATATTTTTTTCCTGTCTTTTTTGCAAGCTTCTGTACAAACAAATTTGCATCGTCCCAAGATACGTTTTCTACAGGTAGTGAGCGCTCTTTGTTTGAACTCGGGTTGTTCCCCATTACGGCAAACCATTCCTCTTGTTTAACTTCATATTTTCCGATAGAGAATGATTTAATGTTTACAAGATGCTGTGGTCTTTCGTAATCTTGACTATTATTTTCAGACGTTGAACCCATCATGAAGCTACCATCAGCAAGCGTAACCATTTCAGGACATTCTGGACAGTCTTTAAAAGCAAAAGCAGAATGAACAAACATTAGAAGACTCACCGATAAAATTTTTTTCATTTTTTCCTTTCATGTACGTTAGTAAAAATTTGAATTC
>RGEC01000349.1 GCA_009918425.1 Bacteroidota bacterium | reverse complement strand
TTTCGCCCATTTATAAAATTGGTATTCCTACCATAGCAGGTACAGGTGCTGAATTTACCCGCACGGCCGTCCTTACCGGCCCGGTAAAAAAACTGGGTATTAATTCGGATTACAGTGTCTATGACCAAGTTATTCTGGATCCTGAACTTATAAAAACAGTTCCCAAAGAGCAATTTGTATATACCGCTATGGATTGTTTTGTACATAATTGTGAATCCCTATTGGGGATGCAAAATGATGCCATGACCATTGCCCTTGCCCAAAAATCTTCAGATATGATAAAGGAGGTTTTTTTGGGTGAAATGGATTATGAAAAACTCCTTGTGGCCTCATCCATGGGTGGATTGGCCATTGCCAACTCCAATGTGGGTATTTGTCATCCTTTTTCTTATGGATTGGGCTATGTGCTGGGATTGCACCACGCATTTGCCATTTGTGTGGCATTTAACCAACTTGGAGATTATTATCCTGAGGTTGAGAACTTTAGGAAAATACTTCAAAAGTATAATATAGTTTTGCCTAAGGTCATAGACGACAGCATCACCGAAGAGCAACTCGATCAAATGGCCACACTGACACTGATGAATGAAAAACCCCTTTCCAATGCTTTCGGACCGCAGTGGCGCGAGGTTTTTGGAAAAGACAAAGTAATATCCTTACTCAAAAAAATGTAATATGCCAGGCTTTGAATTAATAGGTCAAGAGGAAAAAACCAACCTGAATGAAATTTTTGAAACCAGCAATGGTGTTATGTTCCCCCATGGGTTTGATGCCTTGCGCAACGGAAGGTATCGGGTTCGCGAATTTGAAAAGAAATTCAGTGAGAAACTGGGTGTGAAATATTCTCAGGCGGTTACCAGCGGAACGGTCGCCCAGCTTGTTGCCATGCATGCGATGGGAATTAAACCCGGAGATGAAGTTATTACGCAGTCATTTACATTTGTTGCTACGGTTGAAGCCATACTGGCCCTCGGAGCGGTGCCTGTGGTTGTAGACATTGATGAGACTTACAACATGGATCCCGTCGCTCTGGAAAATGCCATAACAAACAAAACCAGACTGATAGTGCCGGTTCATATGTTGGGTAATCCGGCTGAAATGGATAACATTATGGCCATTGCAGAAAAACATGGATTACCGGTATTGGAAGACAGCTGCGAGGCCTTAGGGGCCTCATACAAAGGCAAACTTGCCGGAACCATTGGGCAGGTTGGAATATTCAGTCTGGATTTCGGAAAAACCATTACCACGGGTGAGGGCGGAATGGTAGTTACCAACGACGATGTGTTGG
>RGEC01000348.1 GCA_009918425.1 Bacteroidota bacterium | reverse complement strand
TGTATTTACTTTCAGCGAAGCAACAAATCCATTTACGGGAGACAAAATATTCAATTCAGACCTTATGGAAGATGGATTCACCGACGAGGGGTTTAACCCTAGTATTTTGAGTTTTTCTTCCAAGGCATGAAGACTTATATTATACAATGCCGCTTCGCTTTTGGCTTGCTGCATAGACTTTTCACTACCGGCCTTTTCTCTGTATAGTTCAAGTTGTCGTTTATATTCCGCATCGGCATATTCTAATTTGGCCTTTGAGGAAAGATACTCCTGTTGTAATTCCACAAACTGAATATTCTGAACCCTTGCCAGCACCTGACCTTTGGCCACTTTACTACCCGGCAGTAAATCGGTGTATTTAAGATAACCTCCCATGGGAATACTCACGCTCACCAAATTCTGGGGTGGCACTTCTACCGCACCAATGGCAGAAATCACTTCGCTGATATTTCGTTTTTCCGCTGTATTAAATTCAATTTTACCTAAGCGTATTTGTTCTTCCGAAAGGGTAATTTTATGATTCACTTCCGGCTTTTTTACGTCTTCATGATTTCCGCACGAAGACAATATTCCAATTATGAGTACTGAAATTATAGGCTGTTTTTTCATTTTTTTATTGATTGATTAAAGATTCGAATCTGAACCAGGCTTCGTTGCAACGCTGTAGAGCCTGATAGTAGTTTTCCATGGTCTGATGAACACTGTTCATGAACAGCATCCATTCTACATAACTGATATTTCCGGTTTGTAACTGCAGTTTTGCCAACAGCACGGTAGAATCTGATGATGCAACCGCATACTGTTTGTAGCCATCCAACTGATACTGCCGTTTTTTAACTTCCTGTGCTGCAATCTGAAGCTGGTTTTTAATGCTGTATACCTCATAATCATGCGCATAACGGGCAGCCAGATATTGATACTTTGCTGCATTTACTCCAGCAACCTGTGGCCTGTACCACAAAGGCATTTTCAATCCAAGTCCCACCATACCAAACCTTGAATCTGAACCAAAATACCGGTCATAATTATCTACCTTTTGCCAGCCTACAATGGTCATGTTGGCATAATTCATGGACAACTCAGGATACAAGCCCTTTTTCTGTAAGCTCCAATCGGCCTGTTGCATTTGCAAAATACCTTGTGATTTGCGAATTGAATTGTTTGAAAGAATGTCATATGCTTCCAGCAACGCTGAATTTCCGGCATATGAAGCAGGCACAATCAACGGCATCCAATTGGTGCTATCGCTAACCCTAACTTTAAGTTCTGCAAGCGTTGCATAATATTCCCATTCAGCCTGTTGTTTTCTGATTCGCCAA
>RGEC01000347.1 GCA_009918425.1 Bacteroidota bacterium | reverse complement strand
AAGTTCGTGAATGTGGACTCGATCACCTTCGGGAACAATTCGTCACCCGTGGACACAAGTCTGATTCCGATTCAGGTCAACGAACCGATTCAGTCTGTACCCCGGGAGTTGATCGAACGAATCAAGGCCAACTGTGGTCCGATCAAGGAGTGTGACGAGAAGGTGAAACACTGGAAGCAACGTGCCTTCGAGTCAGCCCTGAAGGTGGGAGAGGACTTGGTAACGCTTCGGAAGAAGTGTGACGAAGACCAGGTGGGGTTCAAGAAGTTGGTGGAGACTGAATTCTCGACTGAGTTCTGTTACAAGACGGCTATCAGGTACATGAAACTCTACAACAAGAGGAGTAAACTCCCCTCAGACGTGTGTACGATTCGGAAGGCCTTCGTGAGTCTGGGAATCCTCAAGGAGGAGTATCAGTATCCCAAGGAGGAAACGGACAACACTCCGAATCCGGTGGAACCCAATTCGACCCCACAACCCAAACCCAAGAAGTCTCGAATCCGTAAATCTCAATCAGTGTCCCGAACTAATCTGTTCGAACACCCCGGTTCACTGATGTTTACCTCCAGTATCAATGGTCATCGTGACAGACTGTTCCAGATCATCGTGGATTCAAATGGAAAACTCCAGGGAATGGATGTGGAGGACCCATCACAACAAAAATTGGATCACTCCGACTTTCAGGAAACCGTCTTCAACCACCTCAAACCGTTCGTCGAGTGGTACAACCGAGCAAAAATCTACTACCCAACCCCTACGGTCACTCCGGTTTCAACCGATGACGGACCCGACTTGAAGATTGCTGCCTAACCACCATCTTACCCATACACCACGACGTCGTATACTACCCACCACGGGGGTGTACGACGTCTTTTTGATTCAGGGTAATCAAGTTCAACGACCGTTCGATTAACCCCTCAAAACCATACTTGGACCCGTTACACAGGTCGTCTTCGAGTTTTACACCCCGTTGAATCGGTTATTGCCAGATCTCCCACTCCAGATCGTCTTCAAACCTCCTCTTTCTGGCCATTTCCATCCCCTTCTCCACCGTTCGTCTGGTCGGGATTATTGCCAGAACTCGACCCTGTTGAAGGTGGTCCACCGGTTTTGGACCCCACAACTTCGACCAACTCGACACCGTTTCAGTGCCGTTTTTGAACTTGGTCCCGGGAAAACTCCAACGATTCCCCAGATCCAAGACTCAAGTTCTGGTCTTAATCCTCACCAGAGTCGGTTGAACCCACCCATTGACCTCAGTCGTAACTGTGTCCACCACTCGATCCACATGTAGTCGAAGAGTTCAAACCAGGTTCACCA
>RGEC01000346.1 GCA_009918425.1 Bacteroidota bacterium | reverse complement strand
ATGAAGGGATGGAAGGCCATGGTTGAAATGCAATTCGCAGATTTTGTCACATGTGGATTCAATCAAATCGTAAACAACTTGGCAAAGCTTCATTACAGGTGGGCTGAAAATGCAGATGTTGTGGTGCGAATGCCAACAGGCGGTTTGGCTGCTGCGGGTCCTTTCCACAGTCAAAGTAATGAAGCTTGGTTTTTCCACACGCCCGGTTTGAAGATTGCATATCCTGCTTTTCCTGCTGATGCAAAAGGACTTTTGTGTCAGAGTTTTGAAGATCCAAATCCCGTTTTATTTTTTGAACATAAGATGCTCTACAGAAGTGTTGAATCAGATGTTCCTGAAGGGTATTACACAATTCCCTTTGGAAAAGCTGCTGTTGTGCATGAAGGTAGCAAGGCAACACTTATTACATACGGCTATGGTGTACATTGGGCGCTGGAAGCAATAAAACACGAAGCTTATTCTGGAGTTGAAGTATTGGATTTAAGAACATTATCTCCTCTAGATTACGAAACTGTTTTTTCATCTGTTAAAAAAACCGGACGTGCACTTGTTCTTCATGAAGATTCTATTACAGGAGGAATAGGAGGTGAACTCTCTGCTAGAATAACAGAAAGTTGTTTTACATTTTTAGATGCGCCTGTGATGCGCTGCGCAAGCATGGATACTCCAATTCCATTCAATGCTGAGTTGGAAAAGAATTTCATGGCGAACAACCGGTTGTTTGAAACACTTGACGCATTGCTGAACTTTTAATTGCTAAAAAGCTGTATTTTCGGAGTAATGAGAATTTCATTGCTCCTCTTATTTCCTTTCATTGCCATTAGTATGCGCGCTCAGGAGCCATTTCTGGTTGTTGAGCAACATGCGTTGTATGGAGAAATTGAGGGGGTAGACATGTCGGGCTACATTGTAAACGATGTGTTTGTGGAGTTCCCTAATGGTAATTTTCTTTTAACCACTTTGGGTGCAGGATGGACGAATACAATGTGGAAACTTTCATCAGACTGTAATTTTTTCCATGCGTCAAATACAGGATATTCAAGTGAGCAATTGCTTTGTGCGAACGCAGGATTCAATACATTGGCAGATGTTTCAAGTCGTTGGATAATTGGTGCAACATGCAATGGAACCTCTGACGGGGTTCTTTATGCAATGGGTGGCGATGCGAATGCTCTTAACTCTTGGACTACGGGGAATTTTATTTCCTTGAATCACGTGCTTTTCAGGCTTCCAACAGATCCCCATACACAACTTATAAATAACCGAATTCAAATTGGAAGGTTTACTTCTTGCGGAAATGTTTGTGTTGATGCAGGTATC
>RGEC01000345.1 GCA_009918425.1 Bacteroidota bacterium | reverse complement strand
GTGGGGTACGCCAAACCCTATTTTTTCAGGCACTCCGCACTCACCATATTCTCCTTCGTCAATACGCTTTCTCCGTTGAGGCGGTAGGCCACCAGTTTGCCATTTTTGGCTACGCTGTAATCCAGGCAGCACACATTGGGTTTGTTGGGTGCCGGATCTCCGGTGAGCCAGTAATGCCCGAAGAATACATGCTTGTCATCCTCGGAGTAATGCGCTGATGAGCCAATTTTCGATACATCCACCGGGTCGTGGGGGAGTGCATCAATGGGTTTAACGCTGATGGAATGGTAGGTCATGTGGGCGGGGTTTTCCCACCATTTTATGCGGGTTTCGGTTCTGATTTTCTCGTCTTTATCTGCAAAGCTTACACCGGCGGGCAGCTTCATCTCTTTGCCTTTCAGGGTTTGGTCTATGGCTGTATACAATTCGGTGCCTTTTTTTACCGATTGGTAAATGAGATCATCGGTGAGGCGGTCGTTCACCAAGGTTTTTCTTAGAAAGGCAATGTTGTTTGCATCCCAGCAGGCGTGCACCGCCTTGAAACTTTCTGTTTCGTAATACAGGGGCAGGGTTTTAAACCATTCCAGGTAGGCCTCGTATTGTGTGTGGTCTTTTTTAAACTGCAGGATGGTTTCGTAATGCTGCACCAGGTTGTCTATGGAATGTTTTCTTAGGTGGCCTCCGTTTGGGTCCTTAAAGTGAAAACACAGGGCATTGTATTCATGGTTGCCCATGATGGCCACGGCGTTTTCGCTGTCTACCATGGATTTTACGATGCGTAGGGTTTCGGGAATGTTTGGTCCCCTGTCTATAAAGTCTCCCACAAAAACCACCGTTCTTTCCGGGTGGGTGTAGGTGCCGTCTTTCAGGGCATAGCCCAGTTTTTCAAGTAAATTTTTCAGTTCGGTGGCATGGCCGTGGATATCGCCGATGAGGTCTATCATGGGGTGGGTAAGTTGTTGTTCAGTTAGGGCTATTTGACAGGGATGCTATCAGGAGATAAATACGCATCTCAAAACAGGCTTGATTTATTCCAACTCAATGCTTTCATATTCTTTTTTTGTTAAACCAAATTCAGGGTCTATTACTTTTACTTCATCATAAGTGAGTTCGTAAAGTTTATAAACTCTATAATTCATCTCATTCATTAATTCACTGATGTCAGCTTCACCGTCTTTTGTAAGTAGTTTTTCAATTTTCTTACAAATATCAATGAATTGTTTTTGCATTCCTTTGCTTACAATCTTGATTGGCAAGGGTCGCAGTTTTTCAAGTTTAACTTGTGGAAAGACTCTCCCCGTCTCTTTTACGGCATTTGTA
>RGEC01000344.1 GCA_009918425.1 Bacteroidota bacterium | reverse complement strand
TTTTTTCAAGTGGTAAATTAGATTTGTATTCTTTTAATCTGTCAACTATAAGTGTCATATTTTTTTTTGTTTTTTAAATTGACCGCTAACTTACTTATACGCCTACTAAAACTTTCCCAATACTCCCCCTGGAAGGTGGCTTTGGTTTTTTGATTGCTCCTTATTTCGTTTCATAGGTTCCGATGGTAAATGGCCCGTTACTGCTTAGTGACTTGAATTTACGGTAATATACCCCATACAGTCAAGGCCGAGCTGAAATTGACACATCAGGTCAAAGCAACCCCAAATCCTTCCTTTCAGAGCCTTTCGGGCCTTTCGGGGCCAGCCGCGCCGCAACTTAATAGCTTTGTTTGCCGGGGATGACGCCTCGGACCCCGCCACGGGGTTCCTGGACATCGCCTTGGTAGCGGGGGATGAGGTGGATGTGGGCATGGGGCACGGTTTGCCCGGCGGCGGCATGGATATTGATCCCCACATTGAATCCGTCGGGGTTGAACTGCCTTTGGAGGATGGCTTTGACCTCATTCAAGAGGACAATGCAGTCCGTTTGCTCCTCGAGGGTCAAGTCAAAGTAGTTGGCGCAATGCCTGGCGGGGATCACCAAGGCATGCCCCTCGCTCACTGGGAACTTATCAAAAATGGCATAAGCCATCACGGATTTCGTGATCAACGCCCTATCCGATGGGAGGGTACAGAAGGGACAGGGGGTCGTTTGGTTCATGCTGGAGGACTGCCCTGTTACAAGAAAATTAGTGCCAAGGCACATCCTTTTATGAGAAAAAGTCTATCAAAATTTGGCTCCAAGGCTGGCCTCGTTGAGGAAATCCACCTTGATCACAGTCAGGCTGTACCCGCGTAATTCCTGGTGTTGAAGCGGTCCTTATCTCGAACGCAACAAACTACCTCGTGGCCCTGGTCCAACAAAACAGGCAACAAACGCTGCGCGATATAGCCCGTAACGCTGGTGAGGAGGATTTTCATGGGGGGGTCATGTTGGGGTGATTATGGTCTCAAATGTAGTGTAATCCCAAAAGACCTGAGCCGGCCACGTCCAAACTTATAATTCTATTAAACCAATACTGGCTACTATTTAAAGGAACTTGCACCAGCCGAATTGCACATAACGTTTTGCAGCTATACGCAGGTGGGGCTTTCTTGCACCAAACTTTCCAACGAGGAACTAAGGTTCAAATAAACGATAAATTATCAACCGAAGCACAACCCCTAAAATTGTGTATAGGTGTTGTTAGCAGTTTAGTTTCCTTTTCGATCCATTTTTTTTTAATATTTTTTAAATTTTGTATTTCTATAAACTTCAATTCCATCGCAATAAATTTCAGAGTTTACAAT
>RGEC01000343.1 GCA_009918425.1 Bacteroidota bacterium | reverse complement strand
GTAATAAAAAGCTTTTACCATCGCTTTGAAGTGGGATGGCCTTCTATTGTGGTACTGATTTTATTTACTACTGGAATTATATTGTTCATGCTGGGAATAACCGGTATTTATATTGGTAAAATATTCGATCAGGTAAAGGAAAGACCACTATACATTATTCAGGAATCAACAGAAGAAAAAATCTCATGAACTGGGAAAAACACGGCTTAATTCTCCAACCCTCTGCCAATGGTAATTGGTATAGCGGAGGGTTTTCCGGAAGCCATGCCGTGTTAAAAGATGGAAAAGCCGAAATCTATCTGACCGGCAGGGATTCAGAAAATCGGTCCAGAATTGGGGTATGCTCATTTGACTTGGAACAAATGCAGGTTACAGCCATTTCTGATCAACCCATTCTTGACTTGGGTGAGCGCGGTACTTTTGATTTTAATGGTACCGGATATCCATTTTTTCTATCTACTGAATCCATCGATTACCTATACTACACCGGATGGACCAATGGGGTACATGTAGATTTTATAAACGATCTCGGACTGGCAATTAGACCTAAAGAAACAAATGCGTTTATGCGTGTTTCAAGAGCAAGCATATTCCCCAGAACGAATGAAGAACCATTTGGTACCGGATCGGTGAGCGTACTGCGAGAATCCGATGGTTATAAAATGTGGTATACATCCTTTAAACGCTGGGAAAATCAAGGTCAGGGATTGCGACATTATTACCATATTTGTTACGCTCACAGCGATGATGGTGTGCAGTGGCATAGACCAGGTAAGGTGTGTATTTCATTGGCAGAAAATGAGGGAGAATACGTTGCTGCTAAGCCGTTTGTGCTGCGGTACAAGGGTTTGTATCTAATGTGGTATGCCTTTCGGGGAGATGCCTACAGGGTGGGCTTTGCAGTTTCAAAAAACGGAATTGAATGGAACAGGCATGATGAAACAGTGCTTTCTATCCAAGTTTCAGATACCGGCTGGGATAGTGAAATGGTTTGCTACGCTTCAGTGTTGGTATATAATGGTCAATTATACATGTTTTACAATGGTAATGGGTATGGCAAATCCGGTCTGGGCGTGGCCACCCTGCCCCTGGAAGCCTTGGATGAAACCCTGACCCAATTGGGTTATTAAAAAACATGAATGCGCAACCCCATAACGGCTATATACTCTTCATTTGCGGAGGCAAATGGCAGATGCCCTGGTTGCAGTTTTTAAAAGACAAAGGACACCGCATTATATTGGTAGACCCCTACGAAACCTCTCCGTGTGTGGCACTTGCCGATTTACACCTGAAACGCGATGCGCGTGATGTGGAAGGTATAATGCTCGATATCGCTGCAGGAGGTTGGGA
>RGEC01000342.1 GCA_009918425.1 Bacteroidota bacterium | reverse complement strand
AATTTACAACTCCCTGAAATTAAAATTAAAACACAAAAATCAAAAAACCTAATTCCCAAAATTAATATTCAAATTCAAACACCTGTAAATTACACCGCATACCATGAAAATTAAAAATATAAAAACGATGCTATTATCAGTCGCAGTTTGCTTTCTGAGCGGCAATATCCTATTCGGGCAAAACACACCCAAAAAAGGTGAAATTATTGTTGAAAAAACCGTAAAAAATAAAAGAGACAGCTCCGGAAAAATAACCGAAACCAAAATTACCAAGCGGATAAAAATTGACAGCTCGAGCATGGAGTTGATTGAAGAAGTCATGCATGATTCTCTGATTGAAAATTTGAAAACAGATACAATCAACTCAATAATCAGCTTATGGCCCAACAATAATTTGATTGTCATTAACAATGACACCATAATTTCATCCCATAAAAACAACAATAAATCTCCCTTGATTATAACCAATGGGGGCATGCAGATGGGGTTTGCCACGCTTCAGCGGCCCAACATAGCAGCTATAAATGCCGAGTTCCCCGAATTAATAAACAGCAGCTCATTGCACTTCGGTTTCAATTCGGAATGGGGCGTGAAAACGTTCTCGGGAAAATGGAGGCTTTGGAGCGGTATTCAATATGATATAATGAATTATCGTTTTAGCAACAGCAATGTGCGCCTGTTAGCCAATCAGCCGGTATTCAATACGCAAATGGATTCTGCCAACAATTCCGCCAAAAGTAAAATCGTTGTGAATTATATAGGCATACCTTTCTCTTTCGGCTACCAGTCTAAAGCCGGTGAAGCTGATGAAGGCTTCAGAATACGTGCCGGTATAATGGCAGGATACAGGGTCAGAACCCACACCAAGGTAAAACTGGACAATGATAAATCAACCAAAGATTTTGACGATTTTAACATGAATGATTTTATGATTACGCCCTTTGTGCAGATGAGCTATAACGACATCGGCCTGTATTTTCGATACAATACCAGTCAGCTGTTCAAGGATAATCAAGGAACCAGATATACCGGCATGCAATTCGGACTGGTTTTTCAGTAGAATTTACAAATTGGCGGTACCTTTGCACTGAAATGACAAACTCCCGCATCTGGACACCCATAAAGGAATATTCCGACATCCTGTTTGAACTGCATAATGGCATAGCCAAGGTAAGCATCAACCGTCCGCAGGTATACAATGCCTTCAGGCCACAAACCGTTATGGATATGCTGGATGCTTTTGACATCTGCCGCGAACGTCAGGACATCGGCGTGGTAATCCTTACCGGTGTGGGTGATAAAGCCTTCTGCAGCGGCGGCGACCAGAATGTGAAAGGCATTGGCGGCTAT
>RGEC01000341.1 GCA_009918425.1 Bacteroidota bacterium | reverse complement strand
CTCAGCATTACCATGCGCACACCCGGAAACGACGCCGAACTGGCCGCGGGCTTTTTGTTTACTGAAGGCATCATCCATAAAAAAGAAGACGTTTTATCGGCCAAACACGTTCAAACTTTACCCGGTGTAAGCAGCAATTATATTCAGGTTTCACTCAGCCCTGATTTGGCTTTCAACCCAACCCAGTTGCAACGAAATTTCTACACTACCAGCAGCTGTGGGGTATGCGGCAAAAGCAGTTTGGATTCGGTGAAAACACAAATGCCCGAAAAATCAGGAAAGTCTATGCCGGCGCTGTCGCCCGAACTGATTTTATCCTTGCCAAAAATCCTAAGAGAAAAGCAGGAAACCTTCGAAAGCACTGGTGGCCTGCATGCTTCGGGCCTATTTGATACACAAGGTAATTTGCTACTCTTACTCGAAGATGTGGGTCGCCATAATGCTTTGGATAAACTCATTGGCCGCGCGCTAATGAGCGGAAACATGCCCCTGGATGAGCACATTCTGTTACTCAGCGGCAGGGCCAGTTTTGAACTCATGCAAAAAGCCGGAATGGCAGGTATTCCTATTGTGTGTGCGGTTGGTGCACCCAGCAGCCTTGCCGTAGAATGCGCGAAAGAATTTGGAATTACACTAATTGGCTTTTTGCGTGAAAACCGCTTTAATATTTACAACGGAGCCCTTTAACCCGGCTGCTTCCAGACGGTTTCGCCCGTTTCCAGTATTTCCTTGCCCCACACCTGAACCTCTTTTTTTATGCGCTCCACCAGATAATCACAGGCCTCAATGGCAGCACGGCGGTGGGCTGAGGAGGTAAATACAAACAGCGAAATCTCTCCGGCTTTTACCAAACCCAGGCTGTGGTAAATATGCATGCACGTCAGTTCATATTTGGCAAACGCATCTTCACGGATGTTGTGCAGCGTTTCCATGGCCATTTCATGATAGGCTTCATATTCAATACCGGCAACGGTTTTCCCATCTTCCTTTACATCGGCCCTCACCTGCCCCATAAACATGCTGTGCGCACCAATATTTTGTTTGGCAGCATGTTTAGACAGGCTATCTGCAATAAACGCAGGTGTAATAGGCCCGTCCACAAATACTTTTTTATGCTTTTTCTCTTCGGTCATGTGTTAAAGTTTTGACAAAATCCCGCGTAATCGTATTGAAGCATCTCCGCTTCATTATTTGGAACTGCAATGGGCTTAGGTTCATACATCATGGCATGCATTTGCCCTGAAAGCGTATCCATGTGAAAAATCTTGCCATCTACCTGATCCATACCCAGTAAGGTATTTAAAACCAAATTTGCCTGCATGGTTCCTGCAAGTGTAGGAACGGAACCCAA
>RGEC01000035.1 GCA_009918425.1 Bacteroidota bacterium | reverse complement strand
CATGGCGGGCAAAGCGCCCTTTGCTTCGGTCGTGCACCTGTCCGGTTTTGGGCCAGGGCCAGCCCCCAAACTGTGTCTGGTGGTAATCCTGGAAGGCCTGGTAAATTTCTTCTTTGGTATTCATCACAAACGGGCCATACTGAATCACCGGCTCGCTGATGGGCTTGCCCTGCAATACCAGTATTTTGGCGTTTTTGGGACCGTTTTTTAATTCAAGATCCACGGATGCGTCCACTTCAGCGCCATGATAGGCGTTGAGGGTATAACCGGAAAGGGATAGGGATTCGCCCTCGTAGAAATACAGCATGCGGTTGATGCTCGGGCCGGCAGCAGGCAGGCGGAATGTAGCGTTGGCATCCATGGCAATGTTCCAGATGGCAACCTGGTTTTCGGCCGGTGCAGCCCAGGAATCGGGCGGAGGTGCGGGGGCCGTTTTGTCGTGTAGTTTTCCGGCAATTACTTCAACCTCGGTTTTCAGTCTGTCGGCATCGGTTTCGCTGTGGCGCGGAATGGTATGGTTCCAAAGCATTTTGAAATGGGGCTCCACCATTTTGTCCTTTTTAGGCAGGTTCAGCCATATCTGAAACAGCTCCATGGTATTGTCCTTATCCTGGTGGATGAGGGGAAACATTTCGGAGTGCTGCACCCCTTTGCCTGCGGTCATCCACTGCACATCGCCATCGCCGTAGCGGCCTGCAGCGCCGAGAGAATCGGCATGATCTACCATGCCACGGCGCACCACTGTAACGGTTTCAAAACCGCGGTGGGGGTGGCCCGGAAAACCGGGCACAGTATCGCCATGGTACATGCGCCACCCATCTTTGATGATAAAATCATCGCCAATAGAGCGGCCCTTCAGCAATTCGGTTGCAGGACCCATGTATTCATTGCCATTGGGAAAATAATCTTCGTGGTGTACACAAAATAAAAAAGGATCCAGGGTTTCCCACTGAAAACCTAACTCCATGGTGCGTTTGATAGGATTACTCACTTTTTCTTCTTTTTTAAAAGCTTTGGCCAACCCCAACAAAGGTAAGGCAGCAGTGCCTGCTACACCCAGCCCCAGCCGGGCCAGAAAGCTTCTGCGGGGTTCTTTGTCAGCCATAATGATATAACAAATTTACAAAAAGTTTGTTCAAACAACAAACTGATTGGTTCAGGAATTCAGCTTGTCTACATTGAAGGGTTGGCCAAGACCAATCAGACTTGGCAGCTTACATATCAGTGAAAAGGCAGTTGATCTGTATTTCATAAGGCCCGATAAACCTTAATTGCTGAATAGTGTACACAAAATGACCTCCTAGCATATATTTGTAGATAATCGATCGCTAAAAAATTTAACAAGGAGAAATTGGTTGTAATAATATTTAGGATCCAGTTTGCTCTAAAAAATAAACACGAGAAGCACAGACGGTAATAATAGAACTTATTAAAGTAATACAGAAAAAAGAATTAATGTTGAGTACCATAGTGCCTATTGCGAAAATATAATTATTAACGAATGATGAAAGAAGTCGTGATATATCAAACGCCTAATGGTTCTCTTGAGTTGAAAGGTGACATTTACACCCATACTATTTGGGCAAATAGGATGCAAATGGCAGAGATTTTTGATGTAAACCCACAGGCCATTAGCAAACATATTCTGAATATTTATAAAGACCAAGAACTGGATAGGGAAGCAACTAGTTCCAAAATGGAACTGGTTCAAATGGAAGCCGGCAGGGAAGTTAAAAGACGTGTGGATTATTACAATTTGGAAATAATCATATCTGTAGGCTACCGAATCAATAGTGTTAAAGGAACAAAATTCCGCCAGTGGGCCACACAGACGCTAAAACAGCATATCACCGAAGGTTTCTCTGTCAACCAAAAAAGGCTGGATGAACTTGGGAAGATGGTTCAACTCATAGAACAATCAAGTAAAACCGAAATCCTCCAATTGCAGGAAGCCAAAGGACTGCTTGAAATTTTGAGCAGCTACACCAAGAGTTTTGTATTGCTTAACCAATATGACAGCCATACGGTGCAGACGGGTAAGCTTTCTGAAAACATCACCTATGAAATTCAATACGACGAAGCTAAAGCAGCCATAACAGAACTTAAAAAGCAGCTTATGGCTAAAAAAGAAGCTACCCAACTATTTGGCAACGAAAAAGATGCGAGTTTCAAAAGTTCTTTGCAAAGTATTGTTCAAACCTTTGATGGACAATACCTTTATCCAAGTATAGAAGAACAGGCGGCAAACCTGCTCTATTTTGTAATTAAAAATCATTCATTTACTGATGGGAATAAACGTATTGGAGCCTTTCTATTCATTTGGTTTTTGGAAAAAAACAAGCACCGTTTTAAAAGGAACGGAGAACTAAAAATAAATGATAACGGATTAACAGCCATTGCACTTTTGGTAGCTCAAAGCAAACCGGAAGAGAAAGAAATTATCATCCAGCTTATCATGTCAATTATTGCCGCCTGTATGCCCATACTTACCCAGGTACGGGTTTGCAGGGGATCGATGATGGCATCTACCCACAGTCGTGATGCGGCATAATATGGCGTAGTCTGGTTTTCATAGCGCTGTGTGATTTTATCCAGCAGGGCTTTTTTGGCATCTGGGGTAATTTCTTCTCCTTTGGCCTTTAGGCTCATTTCTTCAATCTGCAGTAGCACTTTGGCAGCCTGTTCGCCACCCATGACCGCAATTTTTGCCGATGGCCATGCCACAATCAGGCGTGGATCGTAGGCTTTGCCACACATGGCGTAGTTGCCTGCACCATAGCTGTTACCAATGATGATGGTAAACTTGGGCACGGTGCTGTTGCTCATGGCATTCACCATTTTGGCGCCATCTTTAATGATTCCGCCCTGCTCGCTGCGACTACCCACCATAAAGCCGGTCACATCCTGCAAAAAAACCAAAGGGATGTTCTTTTGGTTGCAGTTCATGATGAAGCGGGCGGCCTTGTCGGCGCTGTCGCTGTAGATAACCCCGCCAAACTGCATTTCGGTGCTTCCACCCGGTTTTTTGGCCTTGGCCAGTTCGCGGTTGTTGGCCACAATGCCCACGGCCCATCCGTCAATACGGGCATAGCCGCAAATGATGGTTTTGCCGTAATTTTCTTTGTATTGTTCAAACTCACTGTTGTCTACCAAACGATGGATGATATCCAGGGTTTTGTAGGGCTTGCTGCGGTCTGAAGGCAAAATACCCCAGATGTCTTTGGGATTTTCCTTTGGAGCAGCGGGTTTCACGCGGCTAAATCCGGCATCGTGGGGTTTGCCCAGTTTGTCCATGATATAGCGGATGCGTTCCAGACAGCTTTTGTCATCGGGAAACTTATCGTCTATGACCCCGCTGATTTCGCTTTGGGTGGTGCCGCCGCCCAGGGTCTCATTGTCCACATCCTCCCCAATGGCGGCTTTTACCAGGTAGCTGCCGGCCAGAAAGATGGAGCCGGTTTTATCCACGATAAGGGCTTCGTCGCTCATGATAGGCAGGTATGCACCACCGGCCACGCAGCTTCCCATTACGGCGGCAATCTGGGTAATTCCCATGCTACTCATGATGGCATTGTTGCGGAAAATGCGTCCGAAATGTTCTTTGTCGGGAAAAATCTCGTCCTGCATGGGCAGATACACTCCGGCGCTGTCCACCAAATAGATGATAGGCAGGTGGTTTTCCATGGCAATTTCCTGTGCCCGCAGGTTCTTTTTCCCGGTGATGGGAAACCAGGCGCCGGCTTTTACGGTGGCGTCATTGGCTACAATTACGCACTGTCTTCCGGACACAAATCCAATACCTGCCACCACTCCACCGGCAGGGCAGCCGCCGTGTTCGGGGTACATTTCATACCCGGCAAACTCGCCAATTTCAATCCATTCGGAGTTTTTATCGCGCAGATAATCGATGCGTTCGCGACACAGCATTTTGCCTTTTTCCTTTTGTTTGGCTGCGGATTTGGCTCCACCGCCCTGATGAATAACTGCCAGCTTTTGCTTTACCGCATCCCAGGCCTGCATGTTCAGGTCTTCGTTTTTGTTGAAGTTGATATCCATTGTAGCCATTTGAAGGCAAATTTACGGGTAATAAGATAATCCGCACTAGCTATACACCAACCCATGATTGGAGTAGGACAAATCTTACCTATCTTTGCAGTGGCGGTACGGCCAGCTCCCCGTTCAATTCCCCAGGGCCGGAAGGCAGCAAGGACAGCGGGTTGTAGCGGCGCGATACCGCCTTTTTTTATTTCAACTAAACACATCCTCACCCTGCAAAATGCTCAGGTATGAATAAAAACGGGGCATGGGAATCTGTCCTGCTTCTACGGCCTGTTTAATGGCACACTCGGGTTCGTTGGTATGACTGCAATCGTTGAATTTGCATTGCTGTAAATAGGGCCTGAATTCCGGGAAATACTGTCCGCTTTCTTTAGGTAAAATATCCACCAGTCCAAAATCGCGGATGCCCGGGGTATCAATGATGCCGGTGTTTCCGGCAAACATGTGCATTTCGGCAAAGGTGGTGGTGTGTTTCCCTTTTTCGTGCGCCTCGGAAATGATGCCCACGCGGGCATCGGCCTCGGGAAACATGCAGTTTAGCAGGGTACTTTTGCCGACGCCACTGTGTCCGGCAAACAGCACGGTTTTTCCGGCAATATCTTGTTTGAGTTGCGCTACGCCCTGTCCCGTGGCCGCAGAACCTGTAATGACTTTGTAACCGGTACTGCCGTAAATGCTACTCACTTCCTCAAGCAATTCCAGGCCTTCTGCGGGCAGCAAATCGGTCTTGTTGAGGAATATGATGGCAGGGATATGAAAAGCCTCACAGCAGACCAAAAAACGGTCTATAAAACCAAAAGAGGTGCGGGGTGCTGCCAGTCCGGCTACCATTACGGCCACATCGATGTTGGCCGCAATAATTTGCCTGCGGCTGCTGAGTTTGTTGCTTTTGCGGATTACCCAATTTGTTCGGGGTTCGATGTCGGTGATGCTGCAAGTGTCGGGATATTGGGGATCGGGCATGAGTTGTACCCTATCGCCCACGGCAATGGGGTTACTGGTATCGGCTTCCTGTAGGCGGATCTTTCCCCTCACACGGGCTTTCCATGCTTTCCCTTCTTCGTCGAGTACGTTGTACCAGCTGCCTGTGCTTTTTACAACGATTCCCTTCATCAGAAAATGGCCCTGCAAATAGCTGAAGTTTGTTCGCTTTTACCCATGGTGTAGAAATGCAGCACCGGTGCGCCTTTCTGCATCAGTTCTTTGCACTGCATGGTGGCCCATTCCGTGCCAATCTGCTTGATAGTGGCATCATCGCTAACACCAAGGGTAGCTTTGCACAGTTCTTCGGGCATTTCTATGTGAAAAATCCGCGGCAGCACTTCCATTTGCTTTGCGGTGCTCAAGGGTTTGATACCCGGAATAATGGGTACTTGAATGCCGTTTTCTCTGCATTTTGCCACAAAATCGAAGTAGTAGCGGTTATCGAAGAACATTTGGGTTACCAGAAATTCAGCGCCTGCCTCTACCTTGCGTTTCAGGTATTTCATATCTACCTCTATGCTGGGGGCGTCTATATGTTTTTCCGGATAGGCGGCCGCCCCTACACAAAAATGCGTATCGCGTGCATTGGTAAGCTCCTCATCGAGGTAAATACCTGCGTTCATATTGCGAATCTGGTGAATCAAATCCAGTGCATTTTTGTGACCATCAGGTTCGGGAATGAAGTGGGTATCGCCTTTGCGGGCATCTCCGCGCAGGGCGAGAATGTTATCAATTCCCAGAAAATCCAGGTCAATCAGGGCGTTTTCTGTGTCTTCGCGTGAAAAACCACCGCAAATCAGGTGTGGAACCGCATCGATTTTGTATTTGTGCTGCAATGCTGCGCAGATGGCCACCGTACCGGGTCTTTTGCGTGTACTTACCTTATCAAAACTACCGTCGGGGCGGTTGCGAAGGATGAAATCCTCGCGGTGGTAGGTAACATCAATGAAGGAAGGCTTAAACTCTATGAGCGGGTCTATACCTTTCCACAGAGTGGCAATGTCTGCGCCCTTTAGGGGAGGCAGAATTTCGAAGGAAAAAAGGGTTTTTCCCGCTGCACCGCGGATGTGGTCAATAATTTTCATGGTTAGAACTCAACGGTAGTGGTAAGAGTTTTGCCTTCGCGAAGGTATGATACTTCGGCTTTCTGACCTTTTTCAAATTTAGAAAGCGCGTTCATGTAGTCAGTTACACTGCCAATGCTGATTTCACCTACTTTGGTAATGATATCACCGCGCTGCAATCCGGCTTTCATGGCGGGACGACCTTCGGTAACACCATCCAGTTTCATGCCATTGCCTGAGTAGGTATAATCGGGCATCACACCCAGGGTTACCTTGAAATTGCTGCGCCCCGGGGTTGCATCTTTTGTTTTGGTGAAGGCGGGTTTTTTCTTGCCGGTATTGGCGGCGATAATTTGTTCGATTACATCCACTGCGGCATCCATACCTGCAAAGTTTATTTTATCTACGTCGTCGGAAGGTTTGTGGTAATCTTCATGCTGACCGGTGAAAAAATGCAGTACCGGAATACCTTCCAGGTAAAATGATGCGTGATCGCTGGGTCCCAGACCGCTTTCGGTGGTGGCAATGCGGATGATGTTTGTATCGGTTTTAATGGATGATAGAGTGGTTTTCCAGACAGGGCTTGTCCCCACACCATTGACCATCAGGGTTTTGCCCTTTTCATCCAGCCTGCCCAGCATATCTATATTGATGACGTAACTGATTTTTTGTTTGGGAACAGGACATTGCTGCACAAAATGTTTTGACCCCAGCAGTCCGAGTTCTTCGCCACTGAAAGCCACAAAAACCAGGTTGTTTTTCTTGTATTTCATTCCTTTCAGGCTGCGCGACAGTTCCAGCATGGCGGCAACCCCGCTGGCATTGTCATCAGCACCATTGTGAATAGCCTGCGGACCGGTATAGCGGCTACCCCCGTATTCATTGAAACCCAGGTGGTCGTGGTGGGCACAGACAATAATGTTGTTTCTGTTGCGTTTGTATTTGCCCGCAACGCCTGCCACGTTATGCGCTGTGGCCTTGAATACTGCTATATGGCTCTTCATCTGCATACGCACACCTCGGGGGAATTCGCCCTTAAATGGCTTCTTCAGATAAAATATGGGTATATCCAAAGTTTTGACGTAGCGTTCCAGTTCACCTTTAGGCACTTCGGCGGCAGTACTGCCCGGCAAAAACAAAATACCGGCAGCACCATGCGCAATGGCTTCCCTTATTTTAGTACTGATATTGGCAACCGCGGACAACGGACTGTGAGGATTGTCGGAATCACCGGCAAAACCCAGCCTTATAACCGCTATATTTCCTTTTAGATCACCGGAGGCAGCAAAATCATCGCGGTTGGTACTGTCGCGCATTACAATTCCATAACCGCAGTCTATCACCGCGCCTTCAGCGCTATCTGCATTTCCCGACTGGCTGATGGGATAAAAATCTTCATGTAGTTTCAATTCCATGGCTTCGCCTGTTGGACTTATAAAAGCCAGTAAACACGAGGGTTTGGCAATGCGGAGTTTAACTATATCAAAAGTCTGAAACCATTCCGATTTAAGAGGCTTTAAACCGGCTTCCTTCATCTGGCCGGCAATGTAATCAGCGGATAGTTTTTCGCCAGGTGATCCGGTTTGTCTGCCTTCCAGTGCATCCGATGCGAGATAGGTTATATCATTCTTGATTCGGGTTATGCGTTTTTCATTAATGGGTATTTGAGCCTTCAAGGCAACAAACAAAACCGCATAAGCGGTAAGCAAAAAGGCTTTAGGTCTGTTAAGAAAAAATATCATATAGGGTTTTAACAATTACAATGGAAGAAAGGATTGCAAAGATAATTCTCAAAGTGGTTTCAGAAATCCGTTTGGCAGCTTTGATTCCCAGGGTGGCAAATACCGCTACTCCCACAGCCATGGGCAGTGCGTAGGGCCAGGCAATATAGCCGGTATGTAAAAATGGCAATGCGGTGGCATTGTGCGCGAGCAGATAACCGCTTAATGGGGCAATGCCCAGAATGGGAATTATACTCAGGGAAAGTGCTGTGGCCTGCCTCATGGGCATTTTCAGCAGCATACGAAACAGCGGAACCATAATCACACCGCCGCCCAGGCCACTAAGTGCAACCACTGCTCCGGCTATTACACCTACCAGCACGGCCAGCATGGTATTCGCTTCCGAGGTTTGTACGTCTTTGTCTTGTTTTTTACCTAATATCATATTGGCCACAGATATGGCCAGAAAAAACAGAAATACCAGGTTAAATCTTGATTTGCTATACCAGTCGCCGTTTTGGATGGCGTAAGTTATGGAATAGGAAACCACAGCGCCAGGCACGCCGATACTCAGCACCTTGCGCCATTGCCATTCTCCAAGCCTGTATTGTTTCCAGGTTCCTGTTAGTCCGCTCACCACCACCAGCAATATGCTATTGGCCAGTGTAAAACGTACAATTTCTTCCTGGGGCAATCCCATTGTGCCAAAAAGCCAGGTGAGCAGTGGAATAAAAATGATACCGCCACCCACGCCCAGCATGCCGGCCAGAAACCCCCCCGCGGCGCCTACAATAGGCAGAAGAAGCCATGAGATAACGGTCATTACTTGCGCAAAATACGGTTGTAAGCTTCAGTATTGTTCAGTGTCTTGAGAGCAGCGGCCAGATCGGGGTCGCCTACAAACATGTGTTTGTATTCGCGTTCATCACTGGAATACCGGGCAATAATTTCTGACTCCATGCGGTACATAAGGGTTTCGCCACAGTGGTTGATGTGGTCGAGCACTGCCTTTTCCAGCTTGGCATCGCTTAAGCCGTTCATGATCATTTTCACGAGTTCCTCATCTTTTACACTGTTTTGCAGGGCTTCCTCCATTTTTTTACGAAGCTGCACTTTCAATTTGGCGGCACAGTGTTTGCCAAACGCGTCAAATTGTTCGGCAGTTATAAAACGGTCTGTGACAGGCAGATACTCATTGTTGTTGCGAAATTCATTGGCAAAGTCAAAAACATAGCGCTCTTCCAGCAGGTATTTGATAAGGGGTTCCCCACTGAATGGATCCACAACCACATCGGGACGAATACCACCACCGTCATACACAGTACGGCCTGCAGCAGTTTTAAATGCTTTGCGCAGGCTATCAGGGATGATGCCTGCACTCCCGTCAGGATTGCGCTTGCTGTAATCCAGCAGTTGTATACATCGTCCGCTTGGGGTGTAGTATTTAGCGGTTGTAATTTTCATTTGGGTTCTGTAGGGCAGCGGATAAAAATTCTGTACCAATCCTTTTCCAAAACTATTCTGACCAACAATTACGGCCCTGTCCATATCCTGCAGGCTGCCACTTACCACTTCACTGGCGCTGGCGCTTTGGGCATCCACCAGCACCACCAGGGGCAATTCAGGGGCGATGGCAGGTTTACGGGTCATCCATTTTCGATTGCTCTCTGCAGTGCGGCCTTTCATGTTCACCACCATTTTGTTTTCACCCACAAAAAGGCCCACTATATCCACAGCTTCTGCTAAAAGTCCACCGCCGTTTCCGCGCAGATCCAGCACCAACTTGTTCATGCCGGGATTTTTTTGGAGGGTTGCCAATGCAGTTTCAATTTCCTGGGCGCAGTTCTGACCAAATTCATCCAGCTTGATATAGCCGGTTTGTTCGTTAATCATACCCGACCAGGGTACGTTTTTCGTGCGTACAGACACCCTCGTAATCTTTTTCTCCAACTGTTTCCCATTTCGTTCAATGATGAGGGTAACAGCGGTGTTAGGAGCACCGCGCAGCATGGCACCTACATCATTGGTAGATTTGCCCGCCATATCCTGTCCGGATACGAATTTAATAATATCACCACAGCGTATATCGGCATTGGCAAAGGCATAGCCCCGAAATACTTCACTTACCACCGGGTATCGGTTGCGCAGAAAAATGCGACAACCCACACCGCCATATTCGCCCTGCCTTTCAATCATGGCTTCTTCAGTCTGCGCTTCACTATAGAAGTTGGTATAAGGATCTAAAGAAGCCAGCATGGCATCGAGACCTTTGCGCATGAGAATTCCGGGGTTTACATCATCCACAAAATTGGTCCCTACATTTTTGTAAGCAGTGGCAAATATTTCCAGATTTTTGCTGTACTCAAAGAGATTATCATAGGTTTTGTAGCCCGTACTCAATACCAATGCCATAAAGGCCAGTAATGTGATTTTGGATATTCGGATTCGGATTTCCATGAAAGGCAAAGTTACGTAGGGGACAGCTAAGAACGATACACAAGTATTGCCCATGAAATTCCATTAAGAAGTCACAAAAGGTTTATCATGATAAAAATCATGTCTATAAACAAAAAGCCATAATTTTGCAGCCCAGTTATGGCATCATCACGCGGCGATTCAACCACGGATAAAAAGGAAAGCCCCGACAAAACAAAAAATTATCCCAGGTTGCTTATCGTTTGGGCAAGCCTTGTTCTGATATTGCCTTCTCTCACACTATTTCTGTTTTCGGTTTCACCCTACTCACTGGAAATTGCAGGTATCAGTCTTAAGAAATACGAATGGCAAAATATATCAGCTGAACCCACAGCAGACACCGCAAAAGTTGAATCATTAGCCACAAACAAAGATGTAAGAAAGTTTGATAGTCTCCCCGGAATAGTTAATGACAGCAATTTCAGGATAAAAGTGGCAGAAGGCAAATATTCTGAGGATGTGTTTCATCTTGATGCCGGAGGGAACATCACCGACAGTACCCGACATAACATACTGCTGATTGGAGATTCGGAGGCAGAAGGCCTTGTTTATCCTCTCAATGATTATTGCATAGCCAATAAACACAAGTTACTGGGCTGCGTAAAATGGTATTCCGCATCAATCTATAACTTCGCTAAAGCGGATACAATTGTGAAAATTGTCAGAAGGTTTAATCCGAGTTATATCATTATTGTAGTAGGCCTAAACGAAATATATGCCAGGGATTTAAAGGAAAGAGAAAAAGCGGCAAAATTGCTGATTAAAAAATTACAAGGCAGGCCTTATTGTTGGATTGGACCGGCTAACTGGGTGGAAGACTTCGGTATCAATAATGTATTTGCCCGTTCAGCAGATCCGGGTACTTACTACTGGACAAAAAAATTAAAATTGCCCCGCGCCGGCGATGGCCGACATCCCAATGTTGCAGGATACAAAATTTGGATGGACAGTGTTGCCAAATGGCTTACATATTCAGCCAGGTGGCCACTAAAACTGACTCCACCATCCAAACGCTATATGCCACTAAAATGTCCTTTGCTTTATTTTAACGCTGTAAATTATCGGGGGTATTAATGCTGGCTGATTTATCTTTTGACTGGCTGCTGCCAATATTTAGTTCTGAGAACATCAGAAACATATTTATTAAACTGGGTCAAAGCAGCACCCGGGAACCTTGGTTTTTTACAGATTTTACTTTCCTTGCCACTTTTGGTTTTTTTCTGCTGATTTATGCTGTCATTTACAAAAGAGAGACTGTAAGAAAAGTCTATATAATATTGTTTTCACTGTTTTTTTATTACAAAAGCAGTGGTTTGTTTCTTGGGCTTTTTGTTCTTATGATAATAAGCGACTTTCTGTTTGCATTGCTCATACAGAAAGCCGAAGGAATAAAGCGAAAAATATTCCTTTTGCTGGGTCTTGCCTATAGTTTATCCTTTTTGCTATATTTTAAATATACCAATTTTTTCATTGAAAACTTCAACCTTTATCTGGGAACACATTTCACACCCAAAAACCTCTTTCTGCCTATTGGCATTTCGTTTTATACATTCCAGTCCATAAGCTACATAATAGACGTTTACCGAAAGGAGATAACCGCCAGTAAAAACATAGTTGATTACACATTTTACATGACCTTCTTTCCCCATCTAGTGGCCGGTCCTATTGTCAGAGCCAAGGATTTTCTGCCTCAGATATATAACTACACTATTATTGACGGTGCCGTTTTTAAAGAAAGTTTTTTTAGAATCATTATTGGTCTGATAAAAAAACTATTTATTGCCGATTACCTGGCCAAATATGCAGACCTTGTTTACGCATCGCCCGGTGCGTTTTCGGGCGGGGAAAACCTGTTGTCCATGTATGCTTATACATTTCAGATTTATTTTGATTTTTCCGGGTACTCAGATATAGCACTGGGTATCGCACTCTTACTGGGTTATCGGCTTAAAGAAAACTTTGACAACCCCTATGCATCCGCAGACATAACCACATTCTGGCGAAAATGGCATATATCACTCAGTTCCTGGTTGAGAGACTACATTTATATTCCCCTGGGTGGTAACAGAAAAGGTGAAATAAACCGCTATGTTTTTCTTATGCTCACCATGCTCATTGGCGGTTTCTGGCACGGTGCCAGCTGGACCTTTGTTTTTTGGGGACTGGCACACGGACTCGCTTTGGCCGCACACAAATTGTGGTCAGGCCCTGGTGCAAAAAAACCTGCTACCGAACTTTCGCGTATAGGTAGAATTTTAAAAGCCCCAAAATACTTTTTTTCTGTTCTTCTTACATTTCATTTTGTTGCCCTGTGTTGGATATTCTTCAGGGCCAATACATTTGACATTGCCTTTCAAAGCATCCTCAGGATTTTCAATAAAATGCACTACAATGATTTTATTGGTTTTTGGATGGCTAGAAAAGAAATTGTAATAATGCTGTTAACTGCATCTTTAATCGTATTCTTTCCAGAAAACCTTAAGCAAAAACTAATAAATATTGCACTGCGCCTGCCTGTTTGGAGCTGGCTAATTATAATGCTATTGGCCATGCAATTAATCATTCAGTTTAAAGACTCAGTGGTACAGCCCTTTATTTATTTTCAATTTTAATGGGCTCATTATTTTCATTGCTGAAAATGGGAATTCATTTTAATAACTTTATTGTAGGGATTGCATTTATTTTTATGGGTATTTGCAAAACCTACGGACAAATATCAAATATTAAAGATACCATGCACTGGCGTGCAAAACAGTATTTTTCTGCAACATTAGATTTAGAGAACCGCTTATCAGTGCTGAATGATTTCAGAATAAACAGAGATGCAGAAATTACAACTTCACAAAAAAATGTGCGCATATTTAAGGTTGTGCATATTGGTGACAGCCACGTGCAAATAGGTTATATGGATGAACCCATAAGAGCCTATCTACAGGAAGCATTCGGAAATGCAGGCATGGGTTTTGTTTTCCCCTACAGCCTTGCCAAAAGTTATGGGCCGCGTGGACTGTTATCGCAAAGTACCGGGCTTTGGCAACATGGTACCTGGCTAAAGAATAATGATGCACATGGGCTTGGTTTAACCGGTTATTCATTAAAATTATTACAACCCATAGGTGCTTTATCCTTTTCTTTTGAAGGGAATAACGCAGTAAACAACTACAACCAATTAAGGGTATGGCATTATTTGCCACAAGGAACGCACAATATTACTGCTCGAATTATTGCCGATTCTCAAAATATAAATATCCATAAATCCTTAAACCTGCAAAAAAGGGAAGAAATTTTAAAACGAAATTCAGGCAGTATTTTTCAAAGTAATTTTGATTTAAAATCAGACGCCATAGTTAAAAACCTGGAACTGGAATTTACATGCGATTCCACTTCGGCTGTTAAACCCGAATTTTTGGGATTTCAATGGCAAAATAACAAGCAGCAGGGAATAGAATATCATAGCTACGGTTTGGTAGGAGCCCAATTCAACCATTTTCTGGCACAGCAAGAACTGTGTATCGCACAGCTAAAATCCATTCAACCCGATATCGTAATTTTTAGTTTCGGCAGCAATGAAGCTTATAATTCAGGGTGGGATTCAGC
>RGEC01000340.1 GCA_009918425.1 Bacteroidota bacterium | reverse complement strand
AACTATAAAAAAGCCGGTTTCCGCGCTTCTGCAGAGGAAATGCTGGTGGATAAGGCACAGCTGCTCACCCTCACCGCGCCTGAAATGACAGCACTGATAGGTGGTATGCGTGTCCTGAACACCAACTGGGACAACTCTAAGCATGGTGTGTTTACCCATAATCCCGGAAAACTCACCAACGATTTCTTTGTAAATCTGTTGGATTTCGGCACCACATGGAAGTCTACAGACCATACCCAGGAAGTATTTGAGGGAACTGACCGCAAAACCGGTGCTGTGAAATGGACAGGTACCCGCGCTGATCTGATATTTGGTTCAAATTCTGAACTACGTGCCATTGCTGAGGTTTATGCCTGTGCAGATGGACATGGTAAGTTTATGAAAGACTTTGTAGCCGCATGGAGCAAAGTGATGAGCGCGGATATGGCGTAAGGTTATATTTTTAAATTTACAAAAGAAAAAGGGGCGCTTTGCAGCCCCTTTTTCTTTATGCGCACACCTTTCATCTGCTGGCCTATTTTTGCACAATAATCCATGCGTAAAACTTTGATAGGTGGAATGCTGATACTTTGCAGTTATGCCGCCACAGCTCAGGACACTCTAACAATTGATACCTTGTTGTTATTTGATGGCAGAACCCGCGGAACGATGTCTCAATCTGCCGGAATGATTACCCAAATCAGTGCCAAAGAGCTTAGGAAAGCACCTGTGCATAGTGCAGAAGATTACTTCGACTACCTACCCTGGCTGGATTTGCGTAGCCGGGGCGGTCTTGGCGTTCAGGGAGATTTAAGTGTGCGCGGAGGCAATTACGAACAAACCCTGATAATGCTGGACGGTGTGCCCATGACCGATGCCCAGACCGGCCACCATAATTTAAATCTGCTGCTGCCCCCGGAAATGTACTGCAGTATGGAAATCAGTGCCAACGGCGCTTCCCGTATTTACGGGCCAAAAGCCATGGCCGGTGCCGTGAATTTTACCACACAGCTTCCGGATAAAAACCGTGCTTTTGCTTCTGTTTTCGGCGGAGAAAATGGGTTCAGGAGGCTTGCAGCCGGTGTATCAGGCTACCACAAGGGATGGGGTGCCGGTGTTTCCGGGCAGACCCATTCGCATAATGGCTATATTACCAATACCGATATGGATCAGAACAGCCTGTTTGGGCAGATTTACCGAAAAGACAAAGCCGGTAAAATTTGGATGAATGCGGGAATAGGCAACAAGCGATTTGGTGCACAGAATTTTTACAGCAGTAGATTTCCATACCAGCAGGAATACACACAAACCCGCCTCATAACCGTAAACTGGGAATACTATTGGGGAAAATGGCAGTGGGTGGGCAATTCCTATTACCGCTACAACCATGA
>RGEC01000339.1 GCA_009918425.1 Bacteroidota bacterium | reverse complement strand
ATGCCCACGGTACATGAAAAATGGGGTAATGCGGAAGGCATTCTCTCCGGCGACAATATGCTGATTGCCGTGTATGAAGGATTGCTACATTCTGATTATTTGCAAAAAATGCAACTGCTGCAATTGCTTTCCAAAACCGCGAGGGAAGTTTGCGAAGGACAGCAGCTGGATATGGACTCAGCGGTAAAAAGCCGGGTTACGGAGGCCGATTACCTGGAAATGATTCGCCTGAAAACCGCGGTATTGCTGGGTTGCAGTCTGCAGGGCGGCGGCATTTGCGCGGGTGCTTCTGCCGAAGTGCAGCAACTGCTCTATGATTTTGCCATACAGCTGGGGTTGAGTTTTCAGTTGCAAGACGATTGGCTGGATGCCTTTGGCAACCCGGAACAGACAGGCAAAATGGCCGGTGGGGATATTGCGGAGGGCAAGAAAACATGGCTATACATACAGGGCAATGCAGATGGCAAAATAGATGCCATCTGGAATCGGTATGAGGGCGAATTGCGGGTAGCACCCACACTTACAGTGTTACTAGAGATGCAGCTTGATAAACAATTAAAAGCCAAATCGGAAGTGTATTACCACGAAGCATTAAAAACACTGGAAACCTTGCAGGAACATCACGTGGATACCACGCAATTGAGGGCATTGGCTACTTGGTTGCTGGAAAGGGCGTATTGATGGTTTGGGGGTTAAAAAATAAAACCCGAAGTCGGGTGACTTCGGGGAGCTGGTTAAATAACTCCTCTGAATTTTCGTTTTGTAAGATTGTTGTCAATGCTATTATACAGAATTAGAATTCTAATTGTAATTTCTATTTTTCCCATGGTGGCTTGCACTACCATGGGAAAAATAGCTTATGGCTATAAGGATCTAGAAAGATTGGATGAAAGAAGTGAAGCACGCTGGAAAAAAAGAATCAGTCGTCAGCAGGTGCAAATGATAGGTACGCTGGACTCCTCCTATATGGTAGAAATGATGAACTTATCGAGAAATAAGCAGTTTTTGAAAGCGATGGGACAGTTTATTGTCGTAATGGCTTATGATAGCAATCAATGTATGAGTATATCCAGTAATTGTTATTTCGGCGGGTTTCCTAATCTTAATTGGAAGAATGGCACATTCGATAGCTTTCCTTTTAGAAGTGCTATAAAAGATTCAATTTGCAGAAGGTTGAAACTTCCTTTGTTACTTAAACAATCAAATTTAAAATATGACAGTATAAATTACGTTAAAAATTATATTGTTGTATTGTCTGGGAATAGCCTTATTAGACAAACACGAAGGTTAATCAAAACTCTTAATAAAGATTATCCTCAGGTAAATATAATTGTGCTTAATAATGACAATGCACTTTATTATCTATTCAACAGATTACCT
>RGEC01000338.1 GCA_009918425.1 Bacteroidota bacterium | reverse complement strand
ATTTTAGCAAAAAGTCTAAATAAAGTGTTGTAAAACTGTGTATTTAAACTATCATTTTATTAAATACTTTGTCTGATTAATAAAAAAATCATATTTTTGAAGCAACGATAGGGTGTTATAATGTGTCAAAGCATTATTAATCCGTCACGACTATATTGCTTATGATAAGAAAAATACTGTTTGCAATGGCCCTTTTCATGGGGCTTTCCGGTAAACTCTCAGCATCCCACATGATGGGGGCCGACATGACTTACCGATGTCTGGGTAATGGCAAGTACAAAATTATAGCCAAGGTTTACCGCGATTGCCGGGGTATTTCTTTTTCCGGCCCTACATTTCAAGCCTTTGGTGGTTTGAGTGGAGGAAATGGTTGCGGTACTTACAACCTGAGCATTACCCGCACCGGTATCAGGGATGTTACGCCACGCTGCTCATCAGCCTCTAAGCCATGTAATCCCCAAAATACGGGCTTTACCGGCGAAGGTATTGAAGAACATACTTTTGAAACAACAGTAGATTTCAATGCGAGTCCACTAAGTAACTTCAAAAATAAAAGTAGTTGCTGTGAAGTGACATTTGCCATTGGTCAGTGCTGCCGAAATGGTGCTATTACTACAGGTCCGGCCAACAACGATTTCTGGTCTACCTGTATGATCAACATATGCAACATCCCCAAAACCAGAAATAAATGTAACTCAAGTCCATCATTGTCCAATGAGCCAATAGGCTTTTTGTGTTGTAACCAAGCATATTACTTTAACAATGGTGCTGTAGATACAACTGATTATGATTCATTTGGTTACAAGCTTGTTGCAGGTATCAATTCATTGCCTACAACCAGTGTAAGCTATTCCTCTCCGTTTACACCCAGGTATCCAATGACCCCATATTGTATCCCTCCCGGAAAGGTAGATTGTGTTCCCAATACCAGCACCAAACCCCCCCGAGGTTTTTGGCTCGATACCAGTTCCGGTGACATAATATTTACACCTACCAAATGTGATGAGGTGGGAATTGTGGTAATAGAAATAACGGAATATCGAAAGGATAGTGCAACCTCCAAGTGGATTGTCGTAGGCAAAACACGGCGTGATATGCAGCTAATTGTAAAGGATGATTGTGGTTACAATAAATCGCCTACAATTGAAGGGCCAGCTACAAACAAGGTTTGTGAGGGTGATAAAATATGCTTTAAGATAGACGGTAAGGATGAAACTTTCACTCCATATCAGACTACTCCTGATACCGTTCAGATGAAATGGAACCGGGGTATTCCGGGCGCAACCTTTACCATTCTGAACCCCAAAGACAGGGAAAAGACCGCCGAGTTCTGCTGGCAAACCAAGGTGGGTCAGGCCAGCGACGTTTCGTATTCATTTACCGTTACCGCTACCGATGACCAT
>RGEC01000337.1 GCA_009918425.1 Bacteroidota bacterium | reverse complement strand
AAAGTCTGCCGAAGGTGTGAGTGTTAAGCCGGCTACGCTCAATGATTCTCCGGATTTAATGTAGAATGAGTTTGCATCGGTACCGGCATAAAATTCTGTAGTCTGGGCTTGTGCCTGAAATGAAAAAACACCCAGAAGAAGAATGTTCAATATAGAAGGTTTAAACATACGTTTACGCAACTTTTTAAAGTGGTACAATATTAAGAAAGTCAATTGAAAAGTATCGAATAAAAGGCAATTATTTTTTTGCGATAAAATGGGCTATTTACTATCTTTGCCAAAAAATTTTCCAAAAATTGAAAAACTTATTACTCTTTACCTTTTCATTGCCTCTCTATCTTTTGGCTCAGGTGGGAATAGGAACAAATTCACCCAATACATCTGCCAAACTTGAAGTTTCGGCTTCCAATAAGGGTTTTTTGCCTCCCCGGGTAACACTTACAGGAACAACAGATGTAGCCACCATTTCTTCGCCGGCCACTGGTTTGCTGGTATTCAACACCGCCACGGCAGGCTCATCGCCCAACAATGTGACTCCCGGTTTTTATTACTACGACGGCAGCAAATGGCAGCGCTTAATTACCCAGCAGCCGGATGCAACTGTAGAGTTTAGTGTGAATGCCAATCCAAATACCGGCGGCACAACTTTTTCCCCAAATACGCCAGCCAGTAAAGATTACATTTATGTGAGTACCATTGACAATTCGCAGTGGACTTACAATGGCACCGCGTATGTAACATATACCCCTCCAGCCAGCACAGCATGGTATCTTTCCGGAGGAACCAATGATGCGGGCAGCAACAAAACAGGAACCATTTATCGTACTGGTATCGTGGGAATAGGTACATCCTCGCCCTCAGATTTAGAATTTTTAGCGGAGCAATTGAAACATCCGGCATCTCTATACTCGATAATGGCAATGTGGGAATGGGTAATACCTCGCCCAATGCCAGGCTTGATATCAGAACCAACCCCACTAGCACTACAGACCCTGGTGCGGGATTACTGGGGGTCGGAACCTCTGGCAGGGCTGCCAATAGTGTCGGCGCAGGAGCAGTGCGGTACAATACATCTAGTGGCGGAGTGCTGGAATACAGCAATGGCACTGCTTGGAATACCCTTACCAGTAATGTTCAGAAAGCACTGGTTTCAGGCTATTTAGATGCAGCAACATACACAAATAGCTTCTTTGGCGATCTTGCGGCGACTGAAACCGTAGATGTGGGCAATAATTTTGCATCTAGTACATTTACCGCACCCCGCACTGGGAACTATACTTTTTCAGTGACACTGAGCAGCGACAATACTAATGGAGCAATTGCGGGCGGAGTTTGGGAAGTTCAGGTCGCTCCAAGTTCCGGGAACAAATTGGTATCTCGCTTTCAGATCCCTACTGCGGTATCTAGTAA
>RGEC01000336.1 GCA_009918425.1 Bacteroidota bacterium | reverse complement strand
TGCTATCCATTGAATGCCGCACTGAGTAACTTAAGTCAGGGAGCAACAGATTTTGTGTGGAACTTTGGAAACGGTGTTACTAGCGCAAGTAATGACCCACAATTTGTATTCGAGTATTTGAATATTTCGAACCAAATTCAAAATTATCCACTCTCACTTACTGCAACAGCTGCCAATGGATGCTCGTCTGTATGGAACACCAGCGTTTCAGTTTTACCTGAAGTAACCGCAGAAGCTGATTTGTATGTGGAAGGTTGCAATCCAGTAACAGTTAATTTTGTGAATCAAAGCAATGGGGCTATTTCTTATTTGTGGAATCTTGGCAATGGTGTTTTTGCAAATACTGCGAATATTCAAAATTCATACTATAATCCGGGTAACACAGATACAACATTTGTTGTAAGTTTAACTTCAACCAATGCATACGGTTGTGAAGTGTCACATGATTTTTATATTCAAGTTTCACCCTTGCCAGTTGCCCAATTTGTAGCAACACCATTGACTCAAATTTGGCCAAGTAATACTGTGAATATTACAAATCTTTCGACTGGAACGAATCTCGGTTATGCATGGACATTTGATGATGGCATAGAGTTCAATGGTTCAACTCCGGGTTCACATAATTACCAAACATGGGGAGCATACACCATTCAGCTCATAGTCAATCAAGGCATTTGTACAGACACCATTCAGCAAACCATAACTATTGATCCACCAGCGCCACAAGCTTTATTCAATACCCAGTTAATAGGTTGCGCACCACTTACAGTTTCTTTTGAAAACACGTCGTTGTATGCGGCCGGTTATCAATGGATTTTTGGCGATGGTGGTTTGTCTTCTTCCACAAGTCCTGTTTACACTTACTGGAGTCCGGGGTCTTACGTTGAAAATATGATTACCGCATACGGTTCGGGAACACTGGATTTCCCCAATGCATTTACTCCAACTTCAGCCGGAGCAAATGACGGCGTATATGATCCAAATGGATATACAAATGATATCTTCTGTCCATTGCATGAAGGAGTTACCTCTTATGAATTGCAGATCTACAACAAATGGGGTGAATTGCTTTTCATTAGTGAAGATATTCATGTGGGTTGGAACGGATATTACAGAGGTGAGCTTTGCAAGGAAGATGTGTATGCTTGGCGAGCAACAGCAACTTTTTCAAACGGAACACGTGTCAATAAATCAGGTGATGTAACCCTTTTAATTCGATGAAGATGAAGAAATATATATTACTTTTTTTCTTGTTCATTGAAGGAATGAACCTAGTGGCCCAAGACCAACAATACACCCAGTTTTACTCGGTTCCTACCTTATTAAACCCCGCGTTTGCCGGTGCATCGGCACAAAGCAGAGTTGCAGCATTGTACAGAAATCAGTGGAGTATTATACCTGGTGGATTTA
>RGEC01000335.1 GCA_009918425.1 Bacteroidota bacterium | reverse complement strand
CTAGATTATTGTTATCATTGTTTCGAATAACAACATTTGCAACAGAATTAATAAAAACTCCAGTTAAAGTTAAAGTACCATCAACTGAGGTTGAACTGTTTCCAATACTTATATCATTGGTTTTTGAATTATCAATTTCAATAGCTCCAACTAACTGAGAGCCAGAATTGCTATTCATATTTATTCCAACACTAATTTGCGAGCCATTAAATAGTGCAATCTCCGTCGAAAGTGGAACTGCAGTAGTAGACCAATTATTAGTCGATAACCAAGCACCTCCAGATGAACCCTGATAAATTACTTTTGCTGTTGTCGGCACCACACTCACCTCTGTACCACTGCTCCACTGGCTGCCTTCGCGGGTAAATGCCTTGATGTAGTAGGTGGTTCCATTGGTAAGGCCTGTGATAGTAACCGAAGTTCCAACACCCTTGTAAACCACTCTGCCTGTTACATCAAATGCTGTTCCGGAGCCAAATACCGCATTGGCAGTATATGCAGTTCCATCCCCTGAGGGGGAAGCAGACACAGAAGCGCTGGGCTTAGCCACTATTAAAATTTCATCTCGGCATGCGGGTAATGTGTAGGTGACAACTGATTGGGTATTGCCATTTGTACCTGCCAAGGAAGTTACATCGGTCGGAGTGCATAAGGTTTGCTGACTTGCAGTGGACGTATTTGCACCCGTACCCGCACTGTTCACCGCCCGCACCCTTGCGTAATAAGTTGTATTGGCCGACAATCCGGTTACGGCCTGTGAGGTACTGTTTACTGTCAAATCCTGATACCCGCTGACGTAGGTAGTAAACCCTGAATTATCAGACAAATCCAGCCGATAGCTGCTTGCACCTGTTACAGAACCCCAGGTAATCGTGAAAGAACTTTGGGTTACCAAAGAGAAGGTGGGTGTGGATGGAGATGCCGGAAGCAATACACTGTTTACCGAAGGCGCTGATGTTACAAGATAATCAATATTGCTGCCGCTATTGTTGTATGGATATATTTTGTATGTGTAGGTTGTTCCTGCGGCAAAACCTGTGAAACTACTATAGGATGAGGCACTACCACTTAGGTTAATCGCTCCCACTCCGTCAGAAACATCCGCATCGTCGGAAACGGCCACACCGTCAGTAGGATCGGTTACAGAGGATGAACTTACCCTAAGCAAATATCCATCCGGATTGGGGCTGGCGGCTGTCCAGGTTACAGGAATGTTGGTGGTCGTCAACGTTCCAATGGCAAAGGATGTTACATGCGCTGAGGGCTCCGGTTTCAGGGTGGTAAAACTTTGAACACCACCATAGGTGGTTCCAAGGCTGTTGGTTGCATAGGCCTGATAGTAATAAGTGGTGTTCTGGGTAAATGAAGGACTGCTGTTATAAGTTCCCGTTCCAGTTCCGGATGATACAT
>RGEC01000334.1 GCA_009918425.1 Bacteroidota bacterium | reverse complement strand
TGGTTACCAGCACTCGGTCGCCCATTTTAATGCGCTCATCAATCTCCTCCATCAAATCATCCACCTGGTTGCCACATGGGCGAATTTCAATTTCAGGGTCCAGCAGTCCTGTAGGACGAATCAGCTGTTCTACCACCACACCTTCGCTTTCGCGGATTTCAAATTCGGAGGGCGTTGCACTCACATACACAGTCTGGTTGATGATGCGCTGAAATTCCTCAAACTGCAGCGGACGGTTATCCATGGCGGCGGGCAGTCGGAAACCATAATCCACCAGGTTGATTTTGCGGGCCCTATCACCGGCATACATGGCGCGGAGCTGGGGCAGGGTCACATGGCTTTCATCCACCACCAGCAAAAAGTCTTTGGGGAAATAATCCAGCAGGCAAAAGGGCCTGTCGCCGGGCTGTCTGCGGTCAAAATAGCGGCTGTAATTTTCAATGCCACTGCAATAGCCCAGTTCGCGTATCATTTCCAGATCAAAGTTCACCCTTTCCTCCAGGCGCTTGGCCTCCAGAAAACGCTGCTGTTGTTTGAAAAACTCCAGCTGCAGCACCAAATCATCCTGAATCTGGTAAATGATGCTCTGCAGGCGGTCGCGGGGCGAAACATAAATCTGGGCGGGGTAAATAGCTATATCCTCCAGGTTCTCTATCTTGCTGCCGCTCTGCGGATCAAAGCTGTATAATTCCTCTATTTCATTGCCAAAGAAGGAAATGCGGTAGGCAAAATCGTTGTAGGCCAGGTGCACATCCACCGTATCGCCTTTCACACGGAAAGTTCCGCGCTTAAACTCCGCAGCGGTCCGGCTATAAAGGCTTTCCACCAGTTTAAACAACAGCGTATTGCGGGTAATGGATTGTCCTTTTGACAAACGGATGATGGTATTTTCGTAATCCGAAGGATTACCTGCACCGTAAATGCAGCTCACACTGGCCACCACAATCACATCACGCCTTCCGGATAGCAGGCTGCTGACTGTTTTCAATCGCAGTTTTTCAATTTCATCATTGATGTTCAGGTCTTTTTCGATGTAGGTGTTGCTGGTGGGGATATAGGCTTCGGGCTGGTAGTAATCGTAGTAACTCACGAAATACTCCACGGCATTTTCATGAAAAAACTGGCTGAATTCCCCATACAGCTGTGCCACCAGGGTTTTGTTGTGGCTGAGCACCAGCACAGGGCGCTGGGTTTGCTCTATCACATTGGCGATGGTAAAGGTTTTTCCCGAACCGGTAACCCCCAGCAGGGTCTGGGCGGGCACGCCTTCATTCACACCCTGCACCAGCTGCCGTATGGCTTCCGGCTGATCGCCTGTAGGCTGAAAAGGTGCGTGCAGTTTGAAACGGGCCATGCAGGGCAAAGTTAACCCCAAAAGTTGAGGGGAAGGTTGGGAATTGTGAAGGTAATTTTG
>RGEC01000333.1 GCA_009918425.1 Bacteroidota bacterium | reverse complement strand
AACATATCTTTGGCATTATCTGGGTTTCCACAATACCGCAGGCAAATAGCGTACATCACCGGTGCATACTTTTGATACAATGCCTGCTGGGCTTTGGCATTGCCATTCAAACAGGCCTTGACCAGCTCGCTCTCCGTGATGTCCGCATTCAATGATGCCATGCAGGTATTTCATAGACCCTGATTAATCCATAGAAGACTTTTTCAGTCAAAGGGTTGCTCAGCTATGATAATTTTTTTAAAAGGTTTTACTGATTTTGAAGGACATATCGGTAAATATCATTTTTAGATTGCCATTTCGTTCCACTTCGTAAATGGCTGCATCCAGCACTTCAAATATTCCGGTAATCTTTTTGGTTGTCATCAGTTTTCCCAATTTCATGACAAATTCTTTCTCATTAGGATTCAGTCCGTTTCGCTCTCCCAGGTGTTCCATCACCGCAACAGCCCTCATTATTTCAATACCGTAGAGCAGAAGCCCTTTTATGTATTCGCGACCTTTTCCACTTATTTCTTCTGCCCACTTAGAGGATTGATGCAGGTTCTTTTTGTAGCAATAAAGCATCCACTGCCGGAAAGGTTCCAGATAAGGGCTATCTGTATTAGAAACCAGCTCATTGGCCTTCAGCAGATCACCGCCGGACATCATGGCAAACCGGGCGGCCTCTTCGGCAGGTAATCCCATTTGTGCCGTCAGATGAAGTGCAAGGTCTTGCTCGTCAATGGGTGGTACCCGAATCAATTGAGTACGGGAGACAATGGTGCTCAGCAATTTATCCGGATGGCTGCATACCAACAAGAACAGCGTGTCGGGTGGAGGTTCTTCCAAAAACTTCAATAATACATTTCCCTCTTTACCCAGATATTCGGGCAGCCAAAGCAACAGGATTTTGTAACGGCTTTCATACGCCTTCATGGAGAGGGTTCTAATGATGGCATGACATTCGTCTATGGGTATGTTCCCCTGCTTGTTTTCAGAACTTAGTTGCCTCATCCAGGATTCATAATTCAGATATGCATCGGCCTGGAGCGCCTTTCTCCATTGGGGATATAAATCAATACAAACATCTCCCAAAGTGGAAGGAAAAGGGAATGAGAAATGAAGGTCCGGGTGGGTAAATGATTGCATTTTTCTGCAGGAATCACAAACGCCACAGCTATCTTCCGCATTGGGGCTCTTACAGAGCAGATATCCGGCAAATGCCAGGGCAAGTGGCAGATTACCTGCACCAGACTCCCCCAACACAAGCTGGGCATGGGGGATACGGCCACTAGCAGCCATGGAAGTCATTTTTTGCTTTAGGTGGGATTGCCCCACAACCTGTTTAAACTGCATTGGCTTTTCGGGTTTTTACATATCGCCATACAAACACAGTCAAACATACCAAAAATACGCCTACGGCTATGGCCTGACTATGGCTTAGCAGTCCGT
>RGEC01000332.1 GCA_009918425.1 Bacteroidota bacterium | reverse complement strand
TGACCGGTGTAACTAACATTTCCATTGGATTTTTCATTGATATTCAAAGTCATTCTTATTCCCAGATTTCCTATAGTTCCATAGAAATTCTTCCGATAGGTCTTTTTTTGTAATTTTTTAGGTGATAATTCACTTTTTAATGGATAAAATGGCATTAAAAAGCAGAATAGCAGCAGAGAAAGCAACTCTAATCGAATTATTTTTTGACTCATGATAAATTCGCTAGTACAAATGTAACATTCAACAATTGAATTAAAAATTCTCTTTTTGTTACAACTAATACAATGTTTTGGTGCGATACCCCTAAAACAAAAATCAATATGACGTGACAAACCGCATTCAGGTCATGGCCGATACATGCCTTAATTTGCACCATGCCATTTTCCCGTCAAATACCCAAAACCCACTACATCCTGCTCAATGCCCTTACCGGATACATCTTGGGTTTGGGTGTTATATCCCTTTTTATTTCAAGTGTAGACAATCCCAACCCGGAATGGGGACAATACTGGATGTTGCGACCGCTCATCCTTACACCGCTGGTTTCAGGCATTGGCGGTATTGCCCTGCTGCTACCCGACTTTCTGGGATTAAAAACCAAATGGAAACGCATATTGGCGCTATTTGGCGGTCTGTTGCTATTTATAATTATCCTTTGGTTGGGTATTGTTCTGGGTCTGGATGGAACTTTGTGGAACTAACTATACCAAACTTTAAAACCATTCCACCCACAACTCTCACCTAAATTATTTAATTGGCTACCACAACCACCTTCGTGTATTTCCTGTTGCCCTGAGACAGCTGATAGAAGTAATTGCCCGGACGCAATCCATTCATGTTGCAGCGAACTTCGTGATCACCCATGCCATGCTTGCCCGATGCAATGGATCGGATGCGGTTGCCCAGCGGGTCAAACAGGCATAGTTCCACATTACCGCCATCGGTATAAAAGCGGAAAGTTGCTTCACCTTGCACAGGGTTGGGATGTACGTCATGCAAATGCAGTCGGCTTACCAGATCGGCAAAATCCTCCAAACCCGCAGGATTAGCCTTGAACACAGGCAAGGTATTGAAATCCTTACCGCCCATGGCTGCTTTTACCTCAGTCGTGCCCAGGCCAAACCAGTCCTGTAGGGCACTGGCATACACCTGCCGGAAGTCGTATTGCATGGGAACGTTGTCGCTCACGGTGACACTATCAGGTATCACAGGGTTTCGACCGATGATGCCTTTCTGCACACCGGTACCAAAAGCAATCATAGGTGCGGCTGCACCGTGATCTGTACCTACGCTGCCATTGCTCATAATACGGCGGCCGAATTCGGAGAATGTCATACCCGCCACACGATCCTGAATACCCATGAGCGTAAGATCATCCTGAAAAGCAGCAATTGCATCGCTCACGCGCTGTAAAAGTGTTGCATGCGCACCCAGGCTGTG
>RGEC01000331.1 GCA_009918425.1 Bacteroidota bacterium | reverse complement strand
ATCACAACCGGCGCAGCACCTACTGCAGTAACACTCACCAATATTGGTGGAATGACCACTCATTCAGGTGGCGGAGGCACGGGTGCTCTCCTACGAGTAAATCTAACGGGAGGAGCGTTGACTGGCGATGAGTCGATCAGCGTCACAACTTCCGCAGGCTACATCTCGGAAGCCACAGTTGATGGAAATGGAGCATTTACATCAGTAACTCCAACTGCATCAACAGCTGCAACTTTGACGAAGAATGATTTCAGAAATGGTGTCGCCTTTGTTAACGTTCTACCAACCGCTGCTTCACAGTCACTTGTTGTAACTGCAACAGGTACCGGTGGTCTGAGCGGTTTGAGCGCAACTGCGTCAGTTACATCAATGGCTGCCGCTGCTGATTGGGACTTCACCGGTTTTGCCAAGAGAGGTGGAACTGCTGTAACCACAGGATGGTCCTCTGCCACAGCAGCAACTACTGCATCGTCAACAAACATCTCCACATCGGCAACTTCAGCGACAATTGAGTTGACACATGCCGAAGAAGCCGCGGATACCACGTACTACGGCAACTTGGCAATAACGGACACTTCAGGAACGCTCTCAGGTGCACCTGCTGCTGCAGCTTCCCGTTGCTGCTGGAACTGGTGGATTCACATTTGATCCTTCAGGAAGCACTGTCGGATTACAGACTGTAGCCCGAGCTGCTCCTGCTGCAAATGCAATCTCAGCACGTTCCAACGGAATTGCTGCAAGCACAATTCGTGCAGCTGCAGCGTCTTCTGTAACGCTCTCGGCACTTGTAACTGATCAATATGCAAACGCTTTGGCAAACCAAGCAGTTACAATTACTGTTGCTGGTAGGAACTCGGCGCGTGCGAGTGAAACTTTGACTACTAGCTCGACTGGTTATGTTTCGACTACATTTACAGATGCTGGTACTGCATCTGTATCCGATACAGTTACCTTTGCCGCTACTTCAAGTGTCACAACAACAGCGACAATCACTTGGGGTACTTACACTGTTGGAACAGTCACTGTAACTGGTGGAAAGACTGCCTCAGATACCTATAAGGGACAGAACACAACTGCTATCTCTACTGCAGTTGCTGGCCCACATGGTGCAGCTGTCTCTATTACCGCGACTGTTAAGGATGCTGACGGAAACGTTCTTTCTGGCGTTCCCGTTACCTTCACAGTAAGCAAGGGTCTTATTCGTAAGACTGCAACAATCGATTACACCACTGTTTACACCGGTGCCACGGGTACTGCGGTAACACAGGTAATCGACTGGACTGAAGGCGAACAGGTCATCACAGCTACCGCAGGTGGTAAGACTGGTTCTGACTACCTCACATGGGAAGCCAAGACCGCAGCAAGTGCGCGTTCGGTTTCCGGTGTTGCATCAGGCAATAAGGTAACTGCAACTGTCAAGGATCGTTATGGAAATACCGT
>RGEC01000034.1 GCA_009918425.1 Bacteroidota bacterium | reverse complement strand
TCCGTATCCGGCTATCTTACTATCAGATGGTTGCTTAGGTAGCCGGTAAACAATGGGCGTTAAGTCGGGATCATCGTTGTTAAATACTATCTCGGTGTCCGCCTTCTCATACTTATATATCATAATCCAAGCATCCTTTCAGGGGTAATGTTTAACCTGTTCTTTTGCTCACTGTCTATGATGCAATATAAATCACGCTGTAGATACGGATTTTCATCCGTCAGGATCTTATGTGCTGCCTCTTGTAATGTATGGCTCATCTCCTGAGCCTGCTTGAATAGTTTACCTTTGGTTTCTTCAATCTGAAATATATCCCTCTTGCCACCAAACTCAGCACTTATGATCTGCTCTAGCTTTTGATAATAACTTTCAAGACCAGTCATAAGCAAGCTGTATGTCGGATCATTGAATGTCCGTATAAAATCAATAATCATCGTGTTGGTTTCCTTGTTCATGCACTTCATCATCAAGTCCACCTCATCGTCAAACAGCCCTTCTTTGTTTGTGTTGAACCCTGCATACTGAGCCGACAGAACCTTTCTGTTTTTACTGTCTTGCATATAACGGGTCATTATCGGACTACCCTTGTCGTAACATAGCACTATATATTTTATGACCTTGTTGCGATCTCCGGCGTATTCCCTGAATGATTGTATGGCTTGGAGTGTAGGGAAATGATTGAGAATGTTCACATCGTTTTTGTACCGCATCACATTGTATGTAAGGGTATCAAAATCTTTGTCGTTTAACAACAATGCTTTTTTACTCATGCTATAATGTTAGAGTCCTTGTCAACAACTGCATGAACGTCCTTGTGCTGCATACGATATAGCATCCCCCGTTTGATTTCCCCTCGCAGCTCTGCGTTGGGCTGAACAGGTATAGCGTCATTCCAGTTAAACATCACTCTATCCCCTACGCTAACGGGATCATCGGGCGATGTGTATCCGTTCACTAATACGTCTATCTTATATCCTCTGTTTGGAGTACCTGCATATACCACCGTCCCTATCTGCTTGCTTAAGTCCTGTGCGTTGTCCGGCACAAACAAATCGGTAACAATACGTTCCTTTTCAGGCTCAACAAGAATAAAGCCGTTGATGCAGATAACCTGGTCATTACGAATTGCCGCATAAATAGAATCATACGGCAGCGCTATTGCGCCATCGCCAAAAACAAAGGCATCATTCACCATGGGAGTAAAAAAATCCACCGTTTGCAGCAGGTATTGACCATTGCCCAGATCATAGACAGAACAGTCGTCTGACAAGTCATTTCCGACCACAATGTTTTCCATGTCATTATTGTGCAAAAGGCCGGCAAGCATAGATTTCAAAGTTTCGGGAGGCATTTTGCATCCACAGCCGCTGCCTTTGCTATAGGCTAACAAATCGGGAATTGTCATTACACAAATGTACTATGAAAATAATTTTCAAATTGTCTTGGGGGTTTGGTATGCTATGTGTGTATATGTAAATAACACCACCTAAAAACACAAATTATGAAACGCAGTTTTATCATCGCCACTATTGCAGCAGGATTAGCCCTTATGGTACAGTCCTTCAGCACCCAAACACAAAACCAAAGTGCAGATCCATTTCAATACAGGAAAATTACCAATAATGCATTTAAGGTAGGTGAAAAATTGAAATTTCGCGCCCATTATGGAATTATCAATGCCGCTACAATAACCATGGCGGTTGATCAGGCTACCACCATTGGTGGTCGTAATGCCCTGGCCGTGCGCTGCGAAGGTGAAACCCTGAAAAGTTTTGACTGGGCGTATAAGGTTAGGGATAAATTCCAAAGCTGGATTGATGCTGATGCGCTGGCTCCTATACGTTATGCAAAAACGGTAAGAGAGAACAAATATTTTGATGAAGATTTAGCTATATACATGCATGAAAAAAAGAAACTGCGCAATACCGACGGCGAACTTACTATGCCTATTTACACCCAGGACATTGCATCTTCACTCTATTATGCGCGCAACCTGAATTTTGAAAATGCAAAAATCAACCAGGTTTTCCCCCTTGACTTATATCTGGACAATAAAATTTATAATCTAAGTTTTACTTATTTGGGCAAGGAAACAATCAGCACTGATCTTGGAAAAGTAAAATGCATTAAACTCAGACCCAAACTGGTGGTGGATCGCGTATTTAAAAGCAGCAACGACATGACCGTATGGATAAGCGATGATGCCAATCACATTCCGATACGCGTTCAATCCGCCATCCAGGTAGGCTCGGTAAAAGTAGATATAACAGGATATGAGGGATTGAAAAATTCATTCACTGCCCTGGTAAAGAAATAAGTGTTTTTGTGTTCCATAGTGTTCAAAAAGGCCTCGCGGTGAGCGGGGCTTTTTTGTGTTATAATATACTGCTTAAAAGACTTTTACTATAGTTTCTCTGAAACAAAAAATATTAATTGCTCTTAACCCTCACCCACATATTCCCTCGGAACACGGGATGAAATGCCGGTAAGAATTTCGTAGGGAATGGTACTGGCACAAACTGCCATTTCAGCCACTGTGTTATCTGCTCCAAAAATAACCACTTCGTCGCCCTCATGGCAATCAATCCCGGTAACATCTACCATACACATATCCATACACACGCTTCCTACGATTGGCGCTTTACGGCCTTTTACCAAAACATGCCAGTTGCCGTTACCCAGACTGCGTCTTAATCCATCGGCATATCCAACAGGCAGGGTAGCAATTACCCTTGTTGTATCGGCAACCGAGCGACGTCCGTAACCCACGCCCTCACCGGGTTGCAGGGTATGCAACTGCGAAATACTGCTGAATAAGGTGGTAACGGGCTTCAAATCGGCCATTTGGGTAGCCCTAGGATCCACACCATACAAACCCACACCGAGCCGCACCATATCCATACCATGCTCTGCGAAACGCAGGATGCCGCCGGTATTGAGCGCATGACGCAGGGGTGCATAGCCTAGTACTGCTTCAAATGCATCGGCTGCTTTCGAAAACTGAGATATTTGTGAAAGCGTAAAAGTATCCTGTTCCGGATCTTCTGAGGCTGCCAGGTGTGTGAATAAAGAAGCCACACGAACATTAGCAGGAATGGATTTTGCAACATCTTTCAGTACGCCCGGCAAAAAACCCAGGCGATGCATGCCGGTATCCAATTCCAGGTGAACAGCAATTTCCTTGCCTTCTGCTATTTGGGCCATTGATAATAAACCTGCTTCATCAAATACCACGGGTTCCAAATTGTATTGCATTCGGCTCGCCATGTCTTCTGCGCCTGTGTTCATCACCATTATCGGGGTTTGAATACCAGCTTCGCGCAGTGCTACACCTTCGTCGGCAAAAGCTACAGCCAGGTAATCCACTCCCATAAACTGCAGGGTGCGGGCCACCTCAAAACTACCGCTTCCGTAACCAAATGCCTTGACCATAGCCATGATGAGGGTTTTGGGCGAAACCGCATTTCTGAAAAACCTAAAGTTGTGGCGCAATGCTTCCAGATCTATCTGCAAATGGGTTTTGTGTAGTTGTTTCTTGAGCACTGTATGGATTTTCTCAAAGCCAAAACGCCTGGAACCTTTGATGAGTATTGCCTCACCGCTAATTTTATCCAGCCTACCGGAATTAATGAGTGCAGCTGTATCTATGAAATACTCAGTATTGAACCCTGTGAATATTTCTTTGTGGGCTGCCAAAACCTCACCTATTAGGAGTAAGCGATACACCCCTTTTTGTTTTAAAATATCGGCTATTTGGCTTGACAAACGTCCTTTGTCCGCATCGCTCTGATCCATATCGCTGAGAATAACGCAGGCCGGCTTGTCGGGTTGTTGACGAACCATAAAATCCAGTGCAACCTGCAGACTGTCAGGGTCATTGCTGTAGCTGTCATTCACCAGGTAATTGCCATTTCTGCCTTCGGTAAAAGCAAGTCGGTTTTCCAGTGCATGCAAATGCCTGAATTGCTCTACATGTGAGGCATCCCAGCGTTCCAGTGCAGCCAGTGTGCACAGGCAAGACATGGCATTTTCTACAGAGGCCTTGTCTGAAAAAGGAATATCCAGACAATGTTCCGTGCTTCGGTGTATAAATTTGATTCGGGTGAACCCTTTCAGATACTCCTCATCCAGCATGCGATAGCCACAGCCTTCGTTTCTGCCCCAGGAAATAAATTTTGTGAGGGGCTGGGAACGCTTACAATGCTGAACTGCATTTTTAACTTCATCCGAATCACCCGGATATATTACCACGTCAGCGTCTTTAAACAACTCAGCTTTTTCGAGGGCTTTCTGTTCACGGTTTTCAAATCCTTCATCGTGAGCGCTGCCCAGGTGAGTGCACACTGTTAAATTTGGTTTTATCATCCGCCAAAGGCGCTTCATTTCACCGGGCTTTGAAATACCGGCTTCAATGATGGCCATTTTATGCCATGGTTCAATGCCTAGCAAAGAAACAGCAACACCAATCTGGGAATTGAAACTGCGTGGACTGCGGTATGCATAAAACTCCTCACCCAACAACTGATGCAGCCATTCTTTTACGATGGTTTTGCCGTTGCTGCCGGTAATGCCAATTACAGGCCCGGTAAATCGGCTTCGGTGATAAGCCGCAAGGTCTTGCAAAGCAGCCAGGACATCCGGTACGCAAATCACATTGCAGCCATCCAGTGAAGAGACATCAAAACTGTCGGGCACCACGAAATTGCGAACACCTGCTTTGGCCGCGGCATGTACAAACTCAGATCCCTGACGGTGGCTACCGGGTAGAGCAAAAAACAAAGTTTTGGCCGGATCACCTATTCTTCGGGTATCCCATGCAGGTTGTGTAAGCAGGCAAACACCATTACCGGTAAAGACCTTTCCTTTAACTATTTCGGTAATTTCCTGCCAGGTATACTGCATGATCAGGCGTTTTCCCCACCCAGGTTCATTTCGGCACCGTCACCGATATTCATGCTTTGTACAGCTCCGGTAAGACTGGCATCTGAGCCTATAAGTGAGTTTTCAAGAATGGCGGTTTGAATCTGGGCATTTTGACCAATAATACTGTTCTTTACAACGGAACGGGAAATATCGGCATGTTCTCCAATACTTACATCAGGCCCTATTATGCTGTTTACAATTTTTGCCGAAGGTGAAATATATACCGGCGGAATGATGATATTGGAATTGAAAAGTTCTTTGGGTACATCAGGCAGGCCCTCGCGGCGCAGGAGGTTGCGGTTGGTTTGCAGGATAATTTCTTTTTTCCCGCAGTCAAACCAGTTCTCCACGGCGAAGGTGCGCAGGGCCACACCTTTCTCCATCATACACTGCAGGGCATCGGTAAGGTGAAATTCATTCTGGGTGCGGATATCATTTGTGATATTGTATTCCAGACATTCTTTCAGCAGGGCCGTTTCGCGTATGTAATAAAGTCCCACCAGCGCGAGGTTGCTTTTGGGAATGGCCGGTTTTTCCACGAGCCTGCGTATGCTTCCTTCCTCATTAAGCTCGGCCACGCCAAATTGACGTGGATCTTCTACCTTTTTAACACCAAGGCTGCTTACCTGCTGTGCAAGCACCGACCTCAAATCTGTTTCAAAAATGGTATCGCCCAGCACAATCAAAACGGGCTCATCATCCTGAACCTCATTGCGCGCAAGCCAGATGGCATGTCCGGTACCTTTTCCCAAGGTTTGAATAACGAACGAGGAATTTACGCCTGTATAATGTTCGGAAATATATTGCTCAATTTTATCGCCCAGGTGACCGATAATAAATACGAAATCAGAGATACCCGCCTCAATAAGCGTATCCATAATGTGCCCCAAAATGGGCTTACCGGCCACTGGTATTAAACTCTTGGGTTGTGTGGTGGTGTGGGGTTTAAGCCTGCTGCCGATGCCGGCTACCGGGATGATGGCTTTCATATTGCGGTGCACAAAGTTACTACTCCGCGTGATTTTCTGATATTTCCCATTTCACACATAAGACACTGTGTGTATTTTCCTGCACAGGTGCCGCCGCTGCGCGCCTGATTCCGGGAACACCCAAAACCCCGCCTGCGTGGGCAAAAACAGGATACACATCTTTTTCCGATGCCGGAATGTATGCATCAGTCAGCAAATCACTGATTTTTTTACTTCCTGTCATACCAAAAGGGTAAATCCGTTCGCCTTTTCTGCGGTTTCTAATACTGAGCGGAAATGTCAGTTGATCAAGATCAAAAAACCACGACTGCTGATCATTACCATCCATGGTGTGTTGAACTTGTATGGTTATGATAAATTTTCCTGCCTTCAGGCAAACAGGTAATTCGGACTGAAGCGATATATCTGTATCTTCTATCTCGTGCCGGCCTGTTTTTCCCACCCAGATACCTGAATTTCTTACCTCTGCCACCCATCCATGAAAATGAAAACGGCTGCCTGTACCGGCATGCATCAGTTTTTCTGCTTCCTTTACGTTCATACCCAGGCTTTTCAGATAGCGCAACAGTTCTATTTTGTTTGCAGGATCAAACATTCTGCCATCGCCTACCGACGGAAACCGGGATGCCCATTGTTTATTCTTATGATTTTCTGCTTCGCGCAAAACACTCAAGGAGCGGCTCAGTTCTGCAAATTCATTTTCTGCATCCGGAAATTCCGTTTGAATCAACGGTAAAATCCAGTGTCGCACCTTATTGCGTAAATAATCCGTTTTGCGGTTGCTGCTATCCTCGCGCCAATTCAACCCTTCTGAAGCAAGCCATTGGCGAATCTCTGCGGCATCGGCAAACATCATGGGTCTAAAGATATTTTCGCGCCAGAGGGGAATACCCTGCCACGCAGCAGGACTATTGCGCAACAGATAAATAAACAGATGTTCCAGATTGTCTGTACGCTGATGTGCGGTACAAACCGTATTCATTTCTTCTTTAATCAAACGCTTGAAATGATGATATCGCAGCCTTCTTGCCGCCATTTGAACAGACTCGCCATTTAACTGCGCCTCAATGAGGGTATCGGGGTGATCCAGATGTATGTTTACTCCCCATTGTTTGCAAAGTTGTTTTACAAAAGCTTCATCTCCGTCACTTTCATCACCCCGCAGACCATAGTTTAAGTGCGCCACCTCAAAGCAATACCCGGAACGGTGAAACAAATGTCCCATTGCCACAGAATCGGCTCCGCCACTCACTGCAAGCAGTGTTTTTCCCTCAATTATTTCGGGAGCATTCTCTCGGATAAAGCTTTGAAACCGATTTAGCACGTTATTTGCAAAGTAATTCCAAAAATTCGGATGAACAAGAACCGGTTGGTTTTGATATTGATGATTTTGCTCAATCTTTCAGGTTTGAAAGCACAGGAAATCATGTTAAAAGCTGACCGCATGAAAGGAGAGAAACGCCGTGGTGAGAACTATCAGATACTGCGCGGCAATGTCATGTTTGAGCAAAGCGGTAGTGTAGTAACCTGCGATGAGGCTGTTTACAATACCGCCAAAGAAGAACTGGAAGGCTCTGGCAATGTGCGCATTACAAGCTCTGAAGGGGCTGTGGTTACAGGTTCCAGGCTATTTTTCAGCAATAAAAACAAAACTGCACGTGTAGACGGCAATGTTATACTTCGCGACAAAAGCATGGTACTAACCACACCATGGATAATCTACCATACCGATACACGCATTGGTTACTATGGGGCAGGCGGCAAAATTATAGACAAAGAACTGACACTGACAAGCCGAACCGGCAGCTATAATCCAACACTTTCTATGCTGTATTTCCGTTATAATGTTATACTCACCCATCCGGATTATGTTGTAAAAACGGATACTCTTCAGTACAGTAACCGCAGCGGAACGGCGTGGTTTTTTAATTTTACTGAAATCCAGAGCGATGAAAACACCATTCTGTGTAATTATGGGAGTTACAATACCCAGACAGGTCAAAGTTATTTTACCCGAAATGCCGCACTAATCAATAAGGAAAACACCCTGCGTGCCGATACGTTCAGCTATAACCGAAACACAGGCATTGGACATGCTTACGGACGTTTGTGGGTAAAAGACACGGCACAGAATATCAGTATTTTCGGCAACCGCGGCTATTATGATAAAAACCGAAAATATACACGAGTAATGGGCAATACCTTAGCCAAAAAAATGGAGAAAAACGGCGATAGCCTTATGCTCAAAGCCGACACTTTTGTGTATATATCCGACACAGCTACCCAAAAGCGCTATCTGCATGCATTTCACCGCACCTCAATGTGGCGAACTGATTTTAGCGGAACGGCAGACAGCCTTACATATAAGTTTGATGACAGTACATTCTACCTGTATGGCAAACCTGTACTGTGGAATGAAAGCACACGCCTGAATGCGGATAGCATTCGTATTTTTATTGCCAACAGCCGGATTAGACTCATGGAAATGCGCCAAAAATCCTTCATCGCCATGCGTGAAGATACCGGGCATTTCAGCCAGATTTCGGGAACCGATATGGATAACTTCTTTACATCGGATAACAAGTTGAAAACCATAAGGGTTAAGGGCAACGGGAAAAGCGTTTATTACATAAAAGAAAAAGACGCTGCCGTTACCTCGGCCAATGCAGTACAATATAACAACATGCAGATTGAGCTGGACAGCAACCGGGTTTCAGGAGTTCGCTTTTATGGCAAGCCTTCAGGCACGCTATACCCCATGACCGATTTTCCCAATGAGCAAAAAATACTGCCCGGTTTTACATGGGATGAAAACAACCGGCCTTCAGCCGGAATATTCAAAGCGCCATTTCCGGTTCCCCCATTGCCTGCAAGGCACGGGGAAAATCCTGCACTACCCAAATCCGGTAGCCGCAAGAGAGGAAAAGGATAATTCTGTCGGATTTTGCCAAAATTTCAGCCGAAAATTATAACCAAAACCGCAGTTCAGGCGTTATTTTGAAAACACAATGCGAATAGCTGTCCTAATTTTATGTTGTTTATCCGTTTTTTCAGGTAGAGCCCAGTATTTTACGGTCAGCGGATTTGTGGCAGACAGCAGCCGGGCTCCGATACCGGACGTTAGCATTTTCATTACCAATGGATCCATGGTGGGCAATACCGATGGTTCCGGTTTTTACAAATTTGATCTCAGGGCGGGTGAATACGAACTGGTATACAGCCACCCCAATTACCAGCGGATGAGCCTTAAAGTGGTACTGGACAAAAAGGATGATACCCTAAATGTAATTTTACCCGAACTGGCCAGGTCTATCAGCGAAATTAAGATATCCCGAAAATGGATAGATCCGGGTCCGGAAATGATGCGTAAAGCCATAGAAAAAAAGGACTACTGGGCAACGCGCATTCCCTCTTCCAGTGCAGAAGTTTACATACGGGCATTTGAGCAATACAACCCACCCAAAAAAAAGGAAAATGTATGGCATGAACCCGATACCGCGGTTGAAAACAAAAAGAAAAAAAACAAACCTGATGAGCCTAATATAAATATGGCTGAAGTGCTATTGCAGCGGGATTTTCAGCCACCCGGAAAAATAAAAGAAACACGCACGGGCGTTAAGAAAATAGGTGATGTTTCCGGGCTTTTTTACCTGAGCACTACAGAAGGTGATTTTAATTTCTACCAAAACCTGATTCGTATACGCGGAATCGGCGATATGCCGGTGATGTCTCCACTATCAGGTACTGCCCTGCTGGCCTATAAGTTTCAGTTTCTGGGCAGTTATAAAAACGATGCAGGTCAGCGCATTCTGAAAATTAAAATGTCTCCAAGATCCATATCAAACGCCGTATTTTCAGGCGAAATACATCTTGTGGACACCTTGTTCTACGTCTATCGCACCGAACTGAATTACCCTTCCAATCAACTGAATGAATATGACAAACTCACGCTGAGACAGGAATTCAACCTGAGCAAAGACACCTGGCTAACCCTGGAAAAACAACGTTTTGACTACCACGCTGTGGCCGGGAAAGGCAAATTCAGCGGTTACACCCTGGTAAAATACAACAAGTATGAACTGAATAAAACCTTCCCAAAAAACCATTTTGGGCTGGAAGTGAGTTCTGCCACTGACAGTGCTTATGACCGCGATAGCGCATTCTGGAGTCAGAAACGCAGCACCCCGCTAAACAATACAGAAATCCGATTTATAAGCAGAACTGACAGCATAAAACGGGTGCAAAACAGCAAAACCTACCTTGACAGTATCGAAAAAGACAAAAACAAGGTCACATTTTCCAAGTTATTTTTCAAAGGTCAGGAATACCAGAATCGAGAAAAAGGCTACTATATGGATTTTCAACCCATGATGTTTATTGTCCAGCCATGGTTTCCAGGGGGAACCCGGGTTACCCTTTGGAACACCTTTGAAAGGCGATTCAAAAACAAGCGCGACATACGCCTGATTGAGAACTTATCCTATGGCCTGAATAATAAAGATATACGGGGCACAGTTATTTTCACCACCACTTTTGATCCTTTTCACAGAGGTGTATTTTCTGCCACAGCCGGTAGGGATTTTAATTTTATCAATCCCAATGCGGCATTTCTGGATCTGGCCCGCAGGGGGAATTTCTACCAAAATTCCCATGCTGATGTATATGTGAGAAGAGAACTCATAAACGGGCTCTACCTCAGGGTACAGGCCGAATTCTCGGAAAGAAGGGATATCAGTAATTTTACCTTTGACGGATTTGCAGACAGTTTGTTTGAAAACAATATACCTACTTCGTTTGGCACCAACCGTGCATTTTTCGGTAATTTCACCCTAAGCTACACGCCTTTTCAGAAGTATATCAGAGAGCCCAGACAGAAAGTAATACTGGGGAGCCGCTGGCCCACGTTCAGCATAAATCTAAACCATGCCATACCGAATGTTTTAGGCTCCAATATTGATTACAGTTATCTGGAATACAGAATTGAACAGGAATTTCCGCTGGGTTTGCTGGGAAGAAGTGAATACAGGATAGTAAGCGGCAGTTTTATGCGTCGAAATAACCTCAGTCCTGTTGATTATCGATACCAGCGCCGCGGTGACCCCAGCGTTTTCACCCCGCCGATGTATGCGTTTCAAACCCTGGATTCAACATTTGTTACCTATAAACGTTTTATTGAAGGCCATTACAGGCACCATTTTAACGGGTCACTCATCAATAAAATTCCTTTTATGCGACTGCTCAAACTGCGCGAATCAGCCGGTGCCAATATTTTATTTGCTCCCGAAAGACGCAACATGCTTTTTTACGAGGTTTACGGAGGAATTGACAAACTCGTGCGAATCTGGAGAGACCGCTACAAACTGGGAATTTACTATGCTGTAGGCTACAGCAATATTTTTGAAAAGCCCGTGGTAGGATTCAAACTCAACTTTGAGTATTTTGACAGACGGAATAATTCGTGGTAAAGATTTTCCGGCTTGGCTTAATCCTTGAACCACAATTTCCTATACACCATGCCATCTGCAAATTGCCATTCAATGAGTAAAATGCCAGGTGGCAAATAAGCAGATGAACCCTGAATCCCTGCATAGACACATTTCCCGGACGTATTGAAAACCCTGCAGTATAAAGGCTCAGAGCCGCCTTTGCAATGCCATTGAACTCCATCAAAAACCATTTCACGGATGGGTTTCTTTACTGAAACAGCCGGAGGCGTGCGCCTAAAATCGTAGCGGGCAAACACAGGATAATGGTCAGAGGTATTGCTGCCATAACCCACAATGTATGCATCAGCACGAAATACCGATGCCGAATTAGCTAGGTAGTATGGCCGCATGGCACGGTTTACCATTTGATGATCAATCATGTTGCTGTAAGAAACAGTGCTACGTTGCCCGGCTAGCGTAAGCGCCCGGCTGGGGAAAAAATAGCCTGCTGTATCGGTCAGTATGCGGGCAAAAGGGGTGGTGAGATTGTTATAAATACTTACATCCAGATCGTCGTTCCAGTCTCCAATAACGAGGAACTTGCGGGTTTTGCGGGCATCCATGTAGTCTTTAAGTGCTTCGCTGCTGCGTTTTCGAAAATCGTAGGATTCTGCTTTTTCCGCCGTGGTTCCTGTATTGGCCTTCAAATGAATTAAGATGGCATAAACCGTATCCTTTTTAACACCGGAATTTACCTCCAGCATCACTTCCAGCGGCAAACGGCCCGAGGCGAACTCACGCTCATAAACAGCCAGAATGTGCTGTGCACTCAGCACCCTAAACATGCTTTTTCGATACAACAGTGCAGTCTTCTGGGTTTGAGACCAGGTAGAAATGACGCCGTCATATTCAGGAAGCCTTGCCCTAAGTGTATCCCAGGCAACAGGACTGCTCACCTCGCACAAACCCCACAAATCCATGTCCATGCCTTTGATGACAGCCACCACATTTTTCATCTGAGTTATCTCATTGGTAGGCCCATTCAATGCGTCTCCCAGCCATTCTGTATTCCAGCAAACAACATCCACTGTAGTGTCTGTTCCAATTTTAGGAATATTCTGGGCATTCAGCCCAAACATTAAGCAGTTGGCAAGGATAAATAATAATTTCTTCAATTCCGCTTATCAAAACCCCAACTGAGCTTGTTTCTAAGGGTATCCATGAAATGATCGCCATGAAGGCGCAAAACCTTTATTTCATGATCCGCTTTGCGCACTGCCATGTGGGTTTCGCCGCTTATAGACTGGCTCCGTGCATCCAAAGATGCGAGATAACTACCGGCCCTGCCTTCTATCTCGAAGCTGATGACCAGATTGTCGCTTACCACCACAGGCCTCACATTGAGGTTGTGCGGAGCAATGGGGGTTATTACAAAATTATCGGAACCCGGAAAAATTATAGGCCCGCCGCAACTCAGAGAATAGCCTGTAGAACCCGTGGGCGTTGAAATAATCAGTCCATCACTCCAGTAGCTGTTCATAAACTCACCGTTCAGGTATGTATGAACAACAATCATGCTGGAGGTTTCTTTTTTATGTATCACAAAATCGTTGAGCGCAAAAGCGTAATCAAACAGTTTGTTACTGGATTCCAGCTGCAGCAAAGATCTGCCCTCAATACTGTAATTACCGCGCTCTACATCGGTAATAGCTTTGTCTATGCCTTCTACGGAAATACCCGCAAGAAAGCCCAAACGACCTGTATTCAGGCCCAGCACAGGCACATTGCTATCGCGCACCAGTGAAATGGCATCGAGCATAGTCCCGTCACCGCCGACACATATGAGCAAATCCAGAAGCGGTTCTTTTGCCGAAAGGTATTGAAAGGTATTCAGCTTAAAATCAGTTCCGCCGTGCATTTGCACATAATCCACCAAAGATTGGGTGCACCATACTTCATGCCCGCGACGGCTCAGGGTTTCCAGCAATAGGTTAAAACCCGACTCATGCTTATGGTCCCTGACAGATTTGGCATATACCCCTATTTTCATGCTTAAAAAGCGTTTGTAAAAGATGCATTAAACACCCAGTTTCCCCAATGGTTGCGACTCAACTCGAAGCGCGACATGGCTGTGTACCACACAATCACATCAACACCTACGCCTGCACCGCTCATCCAGCGGGTATTCAAGGTATTTTCAGGCAACATTACCGGTCTGATAACACGGCCTGCATCCGCAAAGATAGTGCACCAGACACTAATGGGCAGTGTACGGTAATTTTTAAACGCCGCAATACCGGGAACTTTCCTGCCGGAATGCTTATAAACAGGACGTCTTATACCTGTTTTAGCCAGAACAAATCCCATCCCATCGGCTACATAAGGTTCATAACCGCGCACATACCGACTCTCGTATCCCAGCTGACGGGAAAACACATAAGGCAAAGAGCCTGCCGTAAGCGCGTTCATATCGGCATTGTAGGATGCCTGCAGCGCATTGGTCAAAACCCAGCGACCCATTGGTTTGAAGTAATTTCCCTTGAGGTAACCCTGCAAGATTGCCGGCGAGCGCAGCAAAGGATTGAGCCTGGTATATTGTATTCCCGATTTGAA
>RGEC01000330.1 GCA_009918425.1 Bacteroidota bacterium | reverse complement strand
TCAAAATATAGGCGTTCTCGAGGTCGGCTTCCATCTTGTCGGCATTGGTTACGAAGTAAGGACTCAGGTAACCGCGGTCGAACTGCATACCTTCAACTACTTCAACTGTAGTGTCGGTGCCTTTTGCTTCTTCCACAGTGATTACACCGTCTTTACCTACTTTTTTCATAGCTTCGGCAATCAGTTTGCCGATGGTATTATCATTATTGGCAGAAATGGTAGCAACCTGCTCAATTTTAGAGTTGTCGTCACCCACAGCCTGACTCATTTTGTCAAGGTTTTCCACGGCAGCCTTAACAGCCTTATCAATACCACGCTTCAGGTCCATAGGATTGGCGCCTGCCGCTACGTTTTTCAAACCTGCGGTTACGATGGCCTGGGCCAATACGGTGGCTGTTGTTGTTCCATCCCCTGCTATATCAGCGGTTTTGCTGGCCACTTCCTTGAGCATCTGAGCACCCATGTTTTCCACGGGATCTTTCAGTTCAATTTCTTTTGCTACCGATACACCGTCTTTGGTAATCTGGGGTGCACCGAATTTTTTGTCGATAACCACATTGCGCCCTTTAGGACCCAGGGTTACTTTAACTGCGTTTGCCAAAGCATCCACACCGCGTTTCAAACCTTCGCGGGCAGTCACATTGAATTCAATTTTCTTTGCCATGTTTTGTAAGATTGATTAAATAATTGCAAAAATGTCACTTTCACGCATGATGAGGTAATCTTTACCTTCCACGTTGATTTCAGTGCCGGCATACTTGCCATAAAGAACGGTGTCGCCCACCTTCACAGTCATGGGCTCATCTTTTTTGCCTTCACCCACGGCAACTACGGTGCCTTTTTGGGGTTTTTCTTTCGCGGTATCGGGGATGATGATACCACCTGCAGTCTTTTGTTCGGCTGCGAGAGGTTCTACCAGAACCCTGTCGGCCAGAGGTTTAACGTTTACTGACATACAATTATATATTTTTTGTTGTATGCCCTGCTTACTCCAATCTTGTGCCAATTTGGAAATATGACTTTTTTTTCGTATATTGGGGTATAATTTGTCAGTTTGCCGACAATTTGTCAGTCAAATTGTCATCATCAGGCATCATGTCTGCCACCATCTGCCACGCGAAACAGGTGCAATACGTAGGGAAAAAGTGCGTCCATACTTTCCTCGGCACCGCGCGTACTTCCTGGCAATGTTAGAATGAGCGTGTTTCCAATGTATCCTGCTACGCCCCTGCTGACCATCGCATAGGGCATACGCTCCTGTCCATATTTGCGCGCTGCCTCCATGATACCGGGAACTTCCCGATCCAACATAGGCAGGATGGTTTCGGGAGTAACATCGCGTTTTGAAAGCCCTGTACCACCCGTGTAAATGAGCAAATCACAATTGTTTTGGCTTGCCCATTCTGCCTTTCGGGCAATATCCTTCGGTTCGTCCGGAAT
>RGEC01000329.1 GCA_009918425.1 Bacteroidota bacterium | reverse complement strand
GATCCGCAAACCAGCGGCGGTTTGTTGGTCAGTTGCGCACCCAGCGCGGTGGACGATGTCATGGCGCTTTTTGCGCGGCATGGGTTTGCGCAGGCGGCGGTGGTCGGACAAGTGGTGCAGAAGTCGGGTGAAAAGGCGGGTTTGACGGTATCGGATTAGTTCAAACGCATCTTAATTAGAAAAACAATAACTGTAGTTTGGTTATGTAAATACAGTTGACTCTAAATCGACATTTTTTAAAGTCTTGAACTTGTCAACAAATGTAATGAAAGTTTCAAGGCCATGTCTAAAGTAGCTCAAAAACATGTGGTGCCCAGCATGTCAGGTGGATGGGCTGTCAGGAATTCCGGTTCATTTCGTGCCTCCCGAGTTTTTGATACCCGCTCTGAAGCCGTTGCATTTGGTAGACAAGTAGCAAAAAAGGAAGCCACCGAACTTTTTATCCACCGCCGCGATGGTACTGTTCAGTCTCGGAGTTCGTATGGAAATGACCCATTTCCACCTCGAGACAAAAAGTAAAAGTGATCAACAGTTTTGAAAGCAATATATTCATCAATTGCCCATTTGATGAAGAGTTTTCTAAGTTGCTAAAACCAATTATTTTTACTATTTTGTATGCGAATCTCAATCCCAGAATTTCTTTGGAAATGCAGGATTCCGCAAGCGACAGACTAGAACATATTTTTACACTGATAGAAGAATCCCGATACGCCATACATGACTTGTCAAGGCTTGAATGCAATTCGCCTCAAGAACTACCAAGAATGAATATGCCATTTGAATTAGGCATTGATTTTGGCGCACGAAAATTTGGAAATAAAGCGTTAAAAAAGAAGAAATGCTTGGTCTTGGAGGCCCAGCCATACAGGTATCAGGCAGCGATTTCTGATTTGTCAGGGAGAGATATAAATCATCACAGTAATGACCCGTTGAAAGCAGTTCAAATTGTGCGGGATTGGGTTTACGTTAACTGCAATCGAAATTTACCTGCCCCTTCAAAAGTTTGGAATTCGTATACTGATTTCCTAGGAGCTTTGTACGAAGACTTGCAGCATAGGCTGGGTTATTCAGAAAAGGAAATTGATGAAATAAAAATACCTGAGTTGATGCAGCATATGCAAATCTGGATAGCCGAAATACAAGCAACTTGAGCTTAAAGTTGCAATTGGCAATTACATTCACTTCACTTGCATTTTGGCTTCAATTAACCATTCATCAAAAACCATAAGCTATTGAAAATATTGGCGTAATTGAATTTTTATCTATTCACATATCTGTTCAATAGGCCGCTAAATTCCAACGGATTAATGTGTTTTTAGTCCGCATACCCCGGATTGACCCGGTCCAGCACCCGCATCATGGCCTCGAAATACAAGCGTTCGCGCTCGGCGATCGGGTGGCGGTCGTTCGGTGAGCGTTGCAGCACCTCGGCCACCACTT
>RGEC01000328.1 GCA_009918425.1 Bacteroidota bacterium | reverse complement strand
TGCCAGAATTTCTTCAACTGCGCCTTCTCCTACATTCTTCAGAGCTCCCAGGCCAAAGCGAATTTCACCGCGGGGAGTAACGGTAAACAGCGTGCGGCTTTCATTGATATCCGGCCCCAGCACCTTCACGCCAATGCGGTTGCATTCTTCCATATACTGGGTAATTTTCTTGATATCGCCCATGTTGCTTTTGAGCACAGATGCCATAAACTGGGCAGGGAAATTGGCCTTCAGGTAAGCTGTTTTGTAAGCAATATCTGCATAACAGGTGCTGTGCGATTTGTTGAATGCATATGCTGCAAATTCTTCCCAGTCGCTATATATCTTTTCCAATTTATCCTGCGGATAGCCTTTGGCGAGCGCACCTTCCATGAAAACGCTTTTCAGCTCATCAATAATGGCCTTGTTTTTCTTCCCCATGGCCTTCCGAAGCTCATCGGCCTTGCCTTTACTAAAACCGGCCAGCTTCTGGCTTAGCAACATCACCTGCTCCTGATATACAGTAATCCCATAGGTTTCTTTCAGGTATTCCTCCATTTCGGGCAGGTCATATTCCACGGGTTTACGTCCGTGTTTTCGGTCAATAAAATCGGGGATGTACTTGAGCGGACCCGGGCGATACAATGCGTTCATGGCAATCAAATCGCCAAATTGCGTGGGTTTCAGGTCGCGCATGTATTTCTGCATACCCGGACTTTCAAACTGAAATACGGCACCGGTTTCACCCCGCTGAAACATCTCAAAGGTTTTCATATCGTCCAGCGGAATTTTCTCCACATCAATATCTACACCGGTTGTTTCCTTGATCAGGCGCACGGCATCCTTCATGATGGTAAGGGTGCTCAAACCCAGAAAGTCCATTTTCAGCAAACCTGCTTTTTCAATCTGGTTTACATCATACTGAACCTGCATCCAGGGCGAATCCTTGCTGCGCGCCACAGGAACTACATCGTCAATATCCTGTGAGGCAATGATAATTCCACAGGCATGCACACCGGTACCGCGTACGGAACCTTCTAGTTTTTCTGCATCTTTCAGCACCTGAGATTCAGGCGAGTTGCCCTGATATATAGACTGCAGTTGCCTGATATTGTCGGTATCTTCAGGCCTGAGGTTGTTTTTTTCATCTTTCACCAACGCTTCAGGCGGCTGATGCAGCAATTGTTCGAGATCTACGTTGCCCGGCACCAGCTTGGCCAGATAATCGGTTTTGGGTAAAGGCAAATCCAGCACCCTGCCAACATCGCGTATGGCAGATTTGGCGGCCATGGTTGAATAGGTTACAATCTGCGCTATGCGGCGCTCACCATATTTCTTGGCCACATATTCAATTACTTTATCGCGGCCGGTGTCTTCAAAATCAATATCCACGTCGGGCATGCTCACCCTTTCCGGGTTTAGAAAACGTTCAAACAGCAAATCGTAGCGCACAGGATCCACATTCGTAATACCCAGGCAATAGGCAACCAG
>RGEC01000327.1 GCA_009918425.1 Bacteroidota bacterium | reverse complement strand
CCACATCGGGATTTTCGTCTTTTAAAAAATCAAAAAGGCCCTTTGAAGCCGCGCTGCGTATGCCGTTGACATTGTAGGTAAGAATTTTCATAAGGCAAAAATAGGGGCATCAATAAAGAAAACCGAACATCCAAAGGGGGATGACATTGCCATAAGGAACCACCATATTATCAAGAACCCTATACGCATCAGGAATATGACTGATTTGTGCATTGGACTTATTCTTACCGCCAATTTCGAGGGTGTATTTGCCATTGATAACAAAATCGCCCTGTTTTGACAGGGCCAGATGGGCATGCATTTTTACCTGATTAACAAAAAAGGTTTCTCGCAGGCTGCCTCGGTTCACGGAATCGGGAACAATGGCATATGACAGGTTGGGATTTTCCAGAAAAACCTTTTCAGGTTTTGCAAGCATGGCAGTGCTGTTGCCCTCATGATACATTAGGGTAAGTAAACTGGCCTCCTGCAAATGTTGCAAATAACTGTTTACAATATTGCGAGCAATTCCGGTTTGGGATGCCAGCTTGGTAACATTGGGCTTGAACGGCACATTGGATGCAAGAATATACAGCAGCTGCAACATTTTGCGGGCATTACGAACATCGAAACCCGGTAATTCTGCCAGATCAGATTCAAGTACCAGCCTGATTACCTGCTGCAATTTTCGATGATAGGACGCTTCACCTTCGGTGAAAAATGGATAGTAACCGGCCTTAAGGTAATCTTCAAAGTATACAAATGGACGAAAATCCTCGGGGAAAGTAGCATAAGCAGCCCCTGCATCCCGAAAAAGCGATTCGAGCGTAACAGATGGTAATTCCATCTTATGTTTAAGGAGAAGATATTCTCTGAATGACAGGCCCTGCATGCGATACATCACGACACGCCGACTGAGATCGGCATCCTGCCTGCGCAAATCAAGGATAGAAGATCCCGTAAACACGATATGCAACTCAGGGTACACATCATATACATTTTTAATATGCCTGCTCCATTCCGGGTATTTGTGCACCTCGTCTAAAAAAAGATATTTGCCACCCTGCTGAATAAAAGTCTCTATGGTCTGAAACAGTGAATTTCCCGTAAAGTACAAATCATCGAGACTCATGTACACAGCCTCGTTAGGCGGCAGGTTCAGCTTGCGCATTTGCTGAATCAGAAGCGTGGATTTTCCTGTGCCCCTGGCGCCGAGTATACCTATCAGCCTGTCGTCCCAATGAATACTTTCCTGAACCTGCCGATATATAGATGTTCGGACACGAGACATGAGCCGGGCAGAATGTTCAAAAAAATGTTCCATTTTGCACTTTTATAAATGCAAATTTACTATTTTTTGCACACCTAAAACATCTTTTTATCTATTTTTTGCACATTTGTAAGTGCATTTTCAGTTTTTATTGCATTGTTATATGTGCAATTAGTCCCAACATTCCATCATCAGCAGGTGGCCGGACGCATAGGATATTTCCACAAAACCAT
>RGEC01000326.1 GCA_009918425.1 Bacteroidota bacterium | reverse complement strand
GATACACGATATCACCGGGCGCAGTATTTCAAAAATGACGTTGACGGTAAAAATGGAATTGAGCTGGCGCTTAAGTTCGGAGCATCGGTTCAGAACAATAAATTATCAGGGCAGGGAAGTCTGTTTGGCGGCGGTGAAGATAGTGCCGTTCCCAGAGAACCCAAATTGCCGAACGTGGAAAAAATGCCGTTGCTGGAGGAACTGCGTGAAGAAGAGGATGTTGTGGGCATTTATCTAAGCAAACATCCGCTGGATACGCTGCGGTTTGAATACGAGATGATTAAAACCTGCGAACTCAAAGAACTGGCTGAGATGCAAAACAGTACTACCAATAGCAACTTTGTGGTGATGGGGATTGTTACAGCCTCACGCGAAACCATTAGCCAGAAGGGCGAGCCTTATGGTCGGGTTACCCTAATGGATTACTCGGGCAGCCATGAGTTTACCCTATTTAACAAAGATTATCTCAAATTCAAGCACCTGCTCGGCAAAGACTATATTCTGGTGGTAAAAGGGAGTTTCGAATACAGCCAGAGAAACCAGAAGACCTACGCCCGTTATCATGAAATTGTGCTGTCAAGCGAAATAAAAAAGGATTCGCTGGTGAAAAGTGTGCAGATAGATATGGAGGTTAATGAAATGCTGAAAGGCAAAGCCACTGCGGTTGAAACCGTAATGATGCAATATCCCGGGCAATGCACAATGTGGATACACCTGATGGACAATGAAGAAAGCATGGGGGTGAAAATGATTGCAGGTAAGGGATTTGAGTTTTGCGCAGAAACCATACAGATAATGGAAGATATGGAAATCAGGTACACCAAACGCATGGATGAGCGCTGGTTGCCGGTAAGTCCGCCTCCTCCCAATAACCGATTTTACGGAAATGCTCATTAGTGGATTTACCATAGCACGCAATGTGGTGAAAGCGGATTATCCCTTGCGGGAAGCCGTTTTTAGTATTCTGGATTTGTGCGATGAATTTGTGATAGCCGTGGGAAACAGTGATGATGGAACGCGGGAATTTGTGCAGTCATTTAACCATCCTAAAATTAAAATCATTGAAACTGTTTGGGATGATTCCCTGAGAACCGGCGGTCGGGTGCTGGCCTTGGAAACGGATAAAGCCAAGGCAGCGGTCAATCCCAAAGCTGACTGGTTGTTTTACATTCAAGCCGATGAGTGTGTGCATGAAAAAGATATTCCCTTAATTCGGGCAGCCATGGAAAAACACCTGAATAACCCACAGGTGGAAGGCTTGCTTTTTGATTACCTGCATTTCTACGGTAGTTATGATTATGTGGGAGATTCCCGCAGGTGGTACAGGCATGAGATTCGTGTAATCAGAAACCGACCCGATATTTTCAGTTACCGTGATGCACAGGGATTTAGGAAATTGCCCAACGAAAAGCTTACTGTTGCATACAGTGGTGCCCGAATGTTTCACTACGGTTGGGTTAAACACCCGGAAGCACAGCAACAAAAGCAGATGCAGTTTC
>RGEC01000325.1 GCA_009918425.1 Bacteroidota bacterium | reverse complement strand
ACAGAATGGTCTGATGGCGCAAACGATGGCATTTTAGGTGGAACAGCAGCAAACGCATCATTAGGATTTATTGAAAAAGTTTCTACACAATTTCCACAAGAACAAGGCGGAATAATGGGCCTTTTTGATTTTGACAAAACTTATCCATTTTTTAATCAGCGCGATAATGCAAAACTTTCTTTAATGGTGGCAACTGGTTATAAAAAGATTGCAATTATTAAAACTGGTACAGATACAGCTGGAACATTGAACCCCACGATAGGAAATTTTAGTATTAATCAAAGAACCTTTACAGCAGGTGCGCTTGATGCAAATTCAATAGAAGGTGGTGCAATTACCAATACAACAGATATTATTACTGTTTCAGGGGGCGTGCTGAATGATTTAGGAGCAATTACATCTGCGGCTATTACTGGAGCTGTTGATGCAGACAATAAAGGTTACTTAGTCGTTGGGGGTACCGGTGGAGTTGCTGTATTACGAACAGCTGCTTTTGAAGGGTGGCAAGCGCATGACGTTGGCTTGACTAAAGATTTAGCAACAGATTTAGGAACAACACGTTATTTTCAAAAGATTGGCAATTTTACCAACGTTAAAAAAATGTGGAACGCAGTTACCACTGCAAATCCGTATGTTTTATATGTATTGACTGACAAGGCTTTATATCGTATTGATAGCTCAACATTAGGTCAAGCAAATCCAACAATAACTCTTATTGCAACCATTGCAGGGTTAGGGTTGCCAAATTATGCAAGTTTTTCAGATTTTGTAGCTTCTAAACGATTAGGCTTACTTGCAACCAGTCACGGGCTTTATCGAACTGGCAATGGTAACAATATTTCAACTGCAGCAAATGAAACAGCAGTTGGCTGGACATCAGTCACGTTACCAACCAGTTACACCAGCATTGTAAAATTATTACCGCTTTCAAAATCAGCTTTACCCTATCAGTTTGCTGATGGAGCACCAGGGCAAGTTTATTACATTGCGGGCAAAGTGGGCAGTCATGCAAGTGCATTAGGTTGTTTGGCAATCAATGATGCATCAGCAGACGTTGGGGCAGCAACCGTGCAATCAGTAGTTAATCCGGCTACTAAAGCAATTGATGGTACTGTTAATCATGCACCACTTGCATTTTTAGGCAATTATAGAAACTGCTTTGTAACCAATGGTGGTTCATTTTTAGTAACTAGTCCGCAACAGCTAACAACAGCACCAAAATTGATGCGTTTACCGTTATCAAATGGTATCGGTTATGGATTTAACTATTTACAAGAAAAAGAAATAGAATTGTCTGCATTGCAAGATGCTGGAACAATTAATGGGGTAGAGCGTAACAGTGCAACAGGGTCATGGTTAGTGTATGGTGATTTTGGACTTCAGGTACTTGAATAGATTAAAGGTTTTATCATGAAAATTTATAAAAAAATAGCTGTTATTACTTGTGTACTATTAAGTGAGCACTTACAGGGTCTTGCCCCTTTAAATTTACTCAGGCCCTATGATGTTAATACAACCCCTTGTAAATG
>RGEC01000324.1 GCA_009918425.1 Bacteroidota bacterium | reverse complement strand
CAATATCATTTACCTTTCCGGAACCGACAGCACCAAAAAGAATCCCATAGTTCGTTTTACCAAAGGCGGTGTTTATCAGGTGAAACTGACTGCTACCAACGGTATTGGGAGTAATTCTATTGTGAAATCAAACTGGGTTACCGTAACAGATACTGTGCCTTTCACCGCCACAGTCAATATGAGCCGCACCGGGTTCTGTGATGGTGATACTTTCACTTTGTCTGTAAGTGTACCTATTGCTTTACAGGGTTCAATTACTTCCTATTCATGGCGAAGAAACACCACAAATACCGTTACAACCTCAACCTATAACCTGGCACCGTCCAAAAATGACAGTTTTAGTGTATTGCTAAGCAGCAATAAAAAGTGCGTTTCGCCAACTGCTTACCGAACAAATGTGGTAAAACCTGCGATTTTTGATATTGTCAATGCCTCTGCTAAAATATCCGCAGGAATCGGTTGCACAGGCAGGCCTTTGACTCTTACAGTTACGGGTACAAACACCGGTAGCAGTCCGAGCTGGAATTGGTATAGAAATGGAAATTCTGAAACCGGTAATTTGTCAACCTTGAATATACCTGTACCTGTTAACGGCGATAAATACTGGGCAACGGCAACTGTAGCCGGTCCATGTGTGCGGCCTGCCAATATAATTACTTCAGATACAGCTACCCTTATCCTTAACAGCACACCGGCAACACCCCAGGTAAGCCGAAATTTTGATACCTTATTTGCACAAAATATGGGCGTTGGCACATATCAGTGGTTCAAGGCAGGTGTTTTGGCCGGCAATGGCAGGGTTTTCAGGGCAACTTCCAATGGCAATTATCGCTGTGTATATACAGAAAACGGATGTGCCAGCGATACCAGCCAAACACTGGTTTTCAATAGCCTTAAGTTAACAGATTTTGGCAGTCTGCAGGTATTGTTTCCAAATCCCGCTGCATCATTTGTTATGTTGCCCGCAGAATCTTCTGTAAACGGCACTGCCTCTATTTATGACAATAAAGGCAGCCTGGTGAAGGTTGTTAACCTGAAAAATGCAGTAAACTATGCTTTCAGAATAGACATAAAGGATTTAAAACCAGGCGGTTATTATATCCAAACCCAAACCGGTAAGGCATACCGTTTTATAAAAGAGTAAAAATTGCGTTTAAAAATAGGAGGAGTACCCGAGCATTTTAACCTGCTGTGGCAAATGCCATATACAAGGGAAGTATTCAGAAGCCGGGGAATATCCTATGAATGGTTTGATTTTCCGGGCGGGACAGGGGCAATGTCTGAAGCACTGGGCAATGGGGATATAGACATTGCTATTATGCTTACCGAAGGTGCTGTTGCCGCAATTACAAGTGGAGAGCCGTTTGCAATAAGGTTACCATTTGTTATGTCTCCACTCATTTGGGGTGTTTTTGTAAATGCAAAAAAGACCGATAACGATTTGCCAGCATTGAATGTAGCCAAATTTGCCGTCAGTCGGTTGCTTAGCGGCAGTCATATGATGGCACAATTTTATTCACGTAGGGAGTC
>RGEC01000323.1 GCA_009918425.1 Bacteroidota bacterium | reverse complement strand
TCCACTACCCGCGCCAGAAAGTGGCACCGTATCTCTGCATCGCAGACTTCTTCCGTTCTGTTGAAAGTGGCGAAAAGGATTACGCGGCGTTCCACATTGTGACCATGGGTTCACCAGTTAGCGAGAAGGCTGCTGAGCTGTTCGCTGGTAACCTAGTCCGGGTGTATTTGCTGATTCATACTTTGCATTCAAATATTGAGCAAAAGCTGTAGCAATACCGAAATCATATGTAGCAGCAACATAAGTCTGCGTCATATTCATGTTGGCGCCCAAAAAGTTATTTACTGCGTTTACTGCGCCAGCGGTGGCTGATGTTGGAGTGGCCGCTGCAACAGCGCCGCCGAGAACTGTTTTCTGACGTGATGTTTGATAAGCTGCATCAAAGTTTAAGTTCTTTATGCCATTGAAATTTAAACCTAAGCCATAAGCTGTGTTATTAATGGCTCCAATAGCGGGCGCAGCAGTCGGTGCAGTGTATGAAACACCGTTCACTGTTTGGGATCCCCAACCATTGGTAGTGGTATCGTTATTTACATAAATACCATTAACTTGAACACCAGCAAATCTATCAGTTAGGAATGTCAGCGAATTGTTATAACGTACAGTATAAGAGGTAGCGGTTTGCCCAGAACCGGTTGATGCGTTTACTGCGTAAATTACGTTACCCAGCATATTGTTGGCTTGACCTGGATCTGTGCGACCAACCGCGTTGTGAACTGGAGTGTACTGAGTTCCAATAGCAACTTGTCCAATACCCTTTTGTCCAAGACCTGCAAACGATTGACGATTGAAAAGACCATTTCCCGTATTGCCAGAGAGGGTTTGATCCGTTGGGTTCATTTGAAACTCAACTGTGAAAAATGCTCTCGTTCCACCACCTAAATCTTCGGTTCCGCGGAAGCCAATTCGTGAGGTTGATTCTGAACCCTCACCAGTGAATCGAGTTGCATTACTTTTTACCTGCGATAAATTCGTGGTGTTGTAAGGTGCGCGAGTAGTTACGCCCTGGAAACCCACATCCAAAATACCGTATACGGTCACGCTGGACTGGGCTTGTGCTGCACCAGCAAACGCGCCGACTGCGGCGAGTGCAAATAGCGATTTTTTCATTGTTTAAATCTCCATAAATTAAGAAATGCCTGAATTCTTTCAGGACCATTGAATTATCCCGTTTTTGTATGTAAATGCAGCCTTTTGAGGCTTATTTATGGGTATTCGTTGTATTGGTGCAACAGGGATTTTTCTATGATTTAATGTTTATAAATCAATTACTTATAGAATTATTCGGATTTTTCTTCCAGGGATTGAGTTTTTGGTAGGTAGAAACGAGCAATCAAAAGCCCAAGTTCATAGAGTAGGCACATGGGTATGGCCAGCAAGAGCTGGGATAGTACGTCTGGGGGAGTCACAATTGCCGCAATCACAAATGCCCCAACAATCACATAAGGCCGAATTTCTCTGAGTTTTTCGATACTAACAATCCCCATTTTGACGAGAACTACCACCACGACCGGTACCTCAAAGGTGATG
>RGEC01000322.1 GCA_009918425.1 Bacteroidota bacterium | reverse complement strand
TCCGGCACAACGCTGGTGAGTTCTGGACAACAGTTCTGGAACAACGACTTCGACTTTTGGGGCTCGGGCTCGCTCAACCTGGGCTCGGGTTCCGTCAGGTTGAGCGGCGACAGAAATCTTAACGTGGTCGCCAGCACCCTCACCGTGAGCGGCTCCATCTCGGGCGCGGCAGGCCTTACCAAGTCCGGATCCGGTCTCCTCGTTCTAGCAGGCAATAACGCCTACACCGGTGCCACCATCATCACCGGCGGCACGCTCCAGATTGGGGCGGGGGCAACCTCCGGTTCGCTCACCTCTTCCAGCAGCATCACCATCAATGCGGGCTCCTTCCTCGCCTTCAACCGCTCCGATGACTACGGCGGTGCATACACCACTCCCATCAACGGCTCGGGCAGCCTGCTCATCTCCAAAGGCACACTCACTTTCGGCGGCTCTGTGCTCCTCAACGCGGGCAACTATGCTGGCAACATCATCAACCAAGCCGCTCTCGTCTTCGCTTCCTCAGGCTCCCAGACTCTCTCCGGTGTCATTTCCGACTCCGGTTCCCTCACCCAGGCCGGCTCGGGAATCCTCACGCTCTCCGGCGTCAACACCTTTACGGGAGCCGTGTCCCTCAACGGCGGCACACTGGCCGTTGCGGGCACCCAGAATCTCGGCACTGGTGGCTCGCTCTATTTCAACAGCGGCTCGTTGCGACTCACTTCAGGCACCACCTACACCACGCGGCAGGTCGTACTCGGGACCACCGGAGGCATCGTCGACGTCTTCAGCTCGGGAGGCTCCCTCGCCCTCGCAGGCACGCTCTACGGCACGGGTTCACTCACCAAGAGCGGTGCGGGTGAACTCGTCTTGTCCGGCTCCAACACCACCTACTCCGGCAGCACCTTCCTCTCCACAGGCCTGCTCACCCTCAACCACAATGACGCACTCGGCTCTGGGTCGCTGGTGATAAACGGCGGCTCGATAAACACCCTCTCAAGCGAAGTGATCCTCTCCCACAACGGACAGCAATTCTGGAACAACGACCTCACCTTCCTCGGCTCAGGCCCGCTCACTCTCGGCTCGGGCTCCGTCAGGTTAAGCACCAACAGCACGGTCAATGTCGTCGCCAGCACACTCACCGTAGGCGGTTCCATCTCCGGAGCGTTCGGGTTGATCAAAACCGGCACTGGTCTTCTCGTCCTCCCCGGCAACAACGCCTACACGGGTGCCACAACGATCAATGGTGGCACGCTCCAGATCGGTGTCGGCGCAACTTCAGGCTCCCTCACCTCCTCGAGCAGCATCACCATCAATGCGGGCTCCTTCCTCGCCTTCAACCGCTCGGACGACTACAGCGGCGCATACACCACTCCCATCAACGGTTCGGGCAGCCTGCTCATTTCCAAAGGCACACTCACTTTCGGCGGCTCTATGCTGCTCAACGCGGGTAACTACGCAGGTAACATCATCAACCAAGCCGCACTCGTCTTCGCTTCCTCAGGCTCCCAGACCCTCTCCGGCGTCATTTCCGACTCCGGTTCCCTCACCCAGGC
>RGEC01000321.1 GCA_009918425.1 Bacteroidota bacterium | reverse complement strand
CGGCAAACCCGTTAACAGAATAATTGTAACCCGTTAACTTCGGAAAACATATGATGTCATTTCCGGTAATGGCAGATGTTCTGGGTCTGGGGTGAATAATTAGCTGTGTGTCAATCCAGGGCCCAACGCATCCATAAGGGCTGGTTTCCCGAACCCTTACAGTGAACGTTCCGAAGGTATCACCGAAGAAGGTAATGCGGTTGCTTCCCTGGCCGGTAAATGTGAGGCCATTCAATTCCCATTCGTAGGTAGAACCTGTATATCCGGCCATAGAAAACTGCACCTGATTGCGGGACTGACAGAATTCAAAATCACCATTAATGGGCAAATTAACCGGGTAAGGCCATAAATTAACCAACCTGGCCCTAACAGGCGACAAGCATGGCAACCCTGACACTGAATCGTACGCTGTTGCCTGAACACCAACAGAACCCACACCTGTTGCACCCCAGTCAACAGTTATGGAAGCCGTGTTTTGACCCGCTACAATCGTTCCGCCGGTTACAATCCACTGATACGTTTCACCGTTCACAGGCAGTATTGAATAAACCTTTCCTTTTGTAAACGCGCAAATACCGGTATCGCCTTTGGGTAGTTGACCTGCCAGTGCATGGTTCTTTACTACCCTGATTTGAACCGTATCACCCAGACAACCAAATTTATTTACCTCTTGCACTTTCACAAATCCAATTCCAATGCCTCCCCAGTTTACAAGAATCTTTGATCCCATGCCGCCGGCAGCCTGAATTCCGCCTGTAATATTCCACTGATATAGTGATCCCGGTGTAGGAGGAACCACCTGATATTCAATATTTCGATTGTTAGGGCAAACAGATGAAGGGCCTGTCAGCGGTGGCGTGTTGGGGAATGAAACAAACACAAATTGCGTATCGGGGAGACTGCTGCAGCCCTGTGCATTGGTGAGAATTAACGATACCCATCCCCTGCCCTGACTATTCCAGCGTACAGTGGCCGCAGGCAATGTAGTTGAGCCAAGAATATTCCCGCCATTTACTGTCCATGCGTAGGAAAGTCCGGCGACTGGTGTAACACTGAATAAAGACGTACTGTTGAGACAAACTGTATCATTTCCACTTATATCAGGCTTGGACGGTGAAGACACCAAAGCTACATTCAGGCTTCTGGGACCTACCTTACAGCCGTTTTTACTGATAATGTATAAATCGAGTTTTCCGGCGGTGCCGCTTCCCCAGTCTACTAAAACGGTATTTTTGGTTGAGTCACCCTGAATAATACCGCCTGTAACGCGCCATATATAAGTATTACCCGCTGCAGAGCCTGTAGCTGTATATTTTACACCTTTGGCAAAAGTAAACAAATTTAACGTACAGCTTTCCATACCTTTTCGATTAAATTCATTTTTTCTTGCATTGTTAAATTCTTATAGTGTGGATCACTTTCCATTTTTTTCATTTCTTGGTTTACAAATTTTTCATAGCCACTAAGTTTACGCTTGTCAGTTGATCTTTTAGCTGATCTTTTAGCTGATCTTTTAGCTGATCTTTTAGCTGATCTTTTAGCTG
>RGEC01000033.1 GCA_009918425.1 Bacteroidota bacterium | reverse complement strand
ATCATACGCAACGCGCGCCTAATCAATGAGGGCGAAATCTATTTTGCCGATATTCAAGTAGAAGGACAGTTTATAGCCAGAATCGAAAGAAATGGTATTGCTGCAGGTTCAGGAAATGAGGTTGATGGGGAGGGTTGTTTTCTTTTGCCGGGCGTAATTGACGATCAGGTGCATTTTCGTGAGCCAGGTCTTACCCATAAAGCAGAAATTTTTACTGAGAGTCGAGCCGCTCTTGCCGGAGGCGTTACTTCTTACATGGAAATGCCCAATGTGGTGCCAAAAACTACCACCATAGAAAAACTGGAAGAGAAAATGAAAATAGGTGCAGCCCGAAGTGCGGTAAACTATTCTTTTTTCATGGGTACTACCAACGATAATCTTGAAGAATTAAAAAAGGTTGATCCCCTGAATACATGTGGTGTTAAAATCTTCATGGGTAGCAGTACCGGCGATATGCTGGTAGATGATGAAGCCGTGTTGGATAAAATATTTAGTGAAATTCCGGTTTTGATTGCTACCCATTGTGAAAATGAGACCAGAGTAAAAGAAAGATTGGCAAAGTGGATTCAGCAGTATGGCGAGGATATTCCGGCAGCGGAACATGCCCGAATACGTGATGAAGAGGCTTGTTTGCTCAGTTCTTCTTTTGCAAAGGAACTGGCACTGAAACACAATACAAGACTGCATATTTTGCATATTACCACAGCCGAAGAACTTGCATTGTTCCGCAATGATATTCCCCTTGAACAAAAGCGCATCACATCGGAAGTTTGTGTCCACCACCTTCATTTTACCGCTGATGATTATGCTACATTGGGTAATTTTATTAAATGTAACCCTGCTATTAAAGCGGCAAGACATAAAGAAGCATTGTGGCAGGCATTGTTGGATGATCGTTTGGATATAATTGCCACCGATCACGCGCCACACACGCTTCAGGAAAAACAGATGCCCTACGCTCAGAGCCCCTCGGGGTTACCCCTTGTGCAGCATAGTCTGCAACTTATGCTGAATTATGTTTCACAGGGTAAAATAACCTACGAGAAAGTAATTGATAAAATGTGTCATAAGCCTGCAGTATGCTTTCAGTTGGACCGTCGCGGCTATATAAGAGAAGGTTATTATGCCGATTTGGTATTGGTAAAGCCCAATTCAAATTACAAGGTAAGTGACCGGAATTTGCTGTATAAGTGCGGCTGGAGTCCGTTAAATGGCATGGAATTTAACCATAGCATAGAAAAAGTTTGGGTAAATGGAACTTTAGGCTGGGATGGTAAGTTGACAGAAAATTACAATCCCATGCGCTTGAACTTTAACCGCTAGGCCATTTTCATTCTTTTCAGATAGAAAGGCAACAGTACCTGCCCAAAATCCTTGGAGGCATCGATAGGATAAAAATCAACATTATATTGAAGACATTGATTTTTGATTTTTTTATCCATTTCTGTGATTTGCTGTAAATAAGCAGTTTTTATTTCAGCAGGATTAAGCAATATTTGGTCACCGGATTCTGTATCAATAAACCGTGTTGGCCTGTTGTCAAAATCGAACTGCAATTCTTGCGGGGCATGCTGAATATGGAAGATTATTACTTCGTTTTTGCCATGTTTTAAGTGTTGAATGGCTTGCCATATGTGGCTGTCATCTGCCTGATTTTCGAACATATCACTAAAAACAACAATCAGACTTCGCCTGTGCTGCGTAAGTGCAATTTGTTCAAGGCTGTTTGCAATCCGGGTGTCTTCAGATTGTGCGGGAGCTTTTTTTAGATCCCAAATCGGTTGAAGTGTGTTCAGGATTTCCTGAAGATGAGCGCGGCTGCTTCGTGTAGGTGTTTGCTGTTTGATACAATCACTAAAAGTGGTTAAGCCAAAAGCATCCCTCTGTTTTTGAAGCAGGTGGCAAATGGATGCGGCGGCTAAAACGGAAAATTTAATTTTTGACAGATTAGCCTCCGGGAAAAACATACTGCCCGATAGATCAAGCACAATGCGGCATCTCAGATTGGTTTCCTCCTCAAAACGCTTGGTATAAATTCGGTCTGTGCGGGCGTAAAGCTTCCAGTCTATATTTCGTGTGCTTTCACCGGGATTGTAGGGGCGATGTTCTGCAAACTCGACCGAGAACCCATGAAACGGACTGCGATGCATACCGGTTATAAAGCCTTCTACCACTTGCTTAGCAAGCAGTTCAAGGTTTTGGTACTGCTGAATGTCCTCCAGAAGCATAGTCTATCAAATATACGAAAAAAGGCCGGTATTACCGACCTTTTTATGAAAAATCAATGCACTTAGAGTACTGCGTCAATTTTTTGGGTGATGGAAGGTTTGGGAACTGCTCCCACGACCTTATCAACGATTTGCCCGCCTTTGAATACCAGCAGGGTAGGGATGCTGCGAATACCGTAGTTTCCGGCGATATCGCCGTTTTCATCTACATTGAGTTTGCCTACTACGGCTTTGCCATCGTATTCATTGGCAATTTCTTCAACGATTGGGCCAATCATGCGGCAAGGGCCACACCATTCTGCCCAGAAGTCAACCAGTACGGGTTTGTCGGATTGCAGCACTTTTTCATTCCAGTTGCCGCTTGTGAAAGTTTCAGCCATGTTATATAAAATTAGTGATTATTGTTTTTCAAATCCCGTACCAAAGATAATACCTCAATGGGGGTGACATTTCGTCATTTTATCAACTTTTTACCACCCTGTTCCATGCCAAGGCCAAACAAGGCAAAATCATATTTAACCGGGTCTGTATGATCGAACTTTCGCAGTGAATCTGTCAGCTCTATTGCCGTTTGCCAGTCGGCCTGTTTGCGGGTGATTAGTTTAAGCTGTGTAGCAGTCCTGTGCACGTGCACGTCCAGCGGACATATCAATTGGGAGGGTGAAATTTGCTTCCAAAGTCCAAAATCAACACCGTTTTCATCGGATCTGACCATCCACCTCAGAAATAGGTTAATCCGCTTGCAGGCACTTTTTCTCAAGGGTGTTTGCAGGTGCTTTTTCGTGCGGGGCAGATGCGGAAGGGAGAAGAAGTAATTGTGAAAATGAATCAGCCCATTTTCAATGGTTTTGTCTTTCGTGCTCATTCCTGCCGAAAAGGCAGATTCCAGGCTTTCGTTGCTTTTGTAGTGATATTGGAGGAATTCCAGAAAGTACAATAAATCAGAGAACTGAAATGTGCGGTGAACCCATTTTACAAAGCGCTGCCGATCCCATTCGCCGTGGTTTAGGATGAAATCATGAGGACTATCATCCATAAGCTTCATCAGGCGTTTTGCACTGTTGATTATCGTGGTGCGATTTCCCCATGCGAGCAATGCTGCAAAAAGGCCGGCAATTTCAATATCCTGTTTTTGGGTGAAACAATGTGGTACTGAAACGGGGTCTGGGGCTATAAAGGATGAATCGTTGAACTGAAAATATTTCTCATCCAATAGCTGTTTTAGCATTTTTTTATTCATATGCTCATGCCCCAATCCATTCCAGATAATTTCTTTGATTGATAATGTGAAACGGCACACCGGGGTATCCTTTGGCAAAAGCAACAGGAATGCGGCATTTGTTTTCGTTCCATTTGCATTCAAAAGCGGTCAGTTGTTTGTTTTCAATCTCTATAAGGTCAATCTCTTGCTGGTCGTAGGTTCTCCAGAAATAACATTCAGGATTGTGCCCGCTGTATGCATGAAACTTATTGCGCTCCGAGAGTATATACTGTTCCCAAAGTGCACCAACATCCCTGCGCACAGCCAATGGTCTGAAATCTCCAATCAAGGCATTGCGGATTCCGTTATCAGTGAAATACCATTTGCGGCCTTTGACCACTTCTTTTCGCAGGTTGCCACTGTAGCCACTGCGGCTGTAGATTACAAATACTTTGGTAAGTAAATCCAGGTAACGTTCTACGGTATTTTTGCTCATACCCAGTTGCTGTCCAAGTTCCTGCATGGATACCTCGTTTCCCACCTGATGAGCCAGCAGCACCAGCAAATCGCGCAGTTTTTGTGAGTTGTTTATCTGCTCAAACATGAGTATATCCTTTAGCAGGTAAGTATTGACCAGTTCTCGCAGATAGTCGGTTTTCTCCTTATGTGTTTTAAGCTGGCTTATTTCGGGGTAACTGCCCAGTATAAGCCTGTCTTCCAGATTTTGTTGGGTTTGCAGCCGGTTTTCCTTTTGCTTCCATTCCATCTGTGTAAGCGGATATAAATGATAGTTGAGCGTTCTGCCCACAAGCGGATTGCCCATTTTTTCAATGTCAAAAGCAGATGATCCGGTAAGGATGATATGCAATGGTTTAATATTGTCAATCATCAGCTTCACTTTCCGTGAAATATCTGGGATGAATTGTGCTTCGTCTATAATCAGTAGGCGGTATCCTTCCAGTAATTTACGATAGTTGGCTAAGGTTCTGTTCTCAAGAAGGATGTGGGTGTCATTGTCTTCTCCATTAAGCCACAGCGTGTTTTTTATCTTTTTCCCATACAGGGTCTGAAGCAATTCGGTTTTGCCTACACGACGCGCCCCCAGCAGCAGCGAAACTTTTTGTTTGCTGAGTCCGTCTTCCATTATTTTCAATAATTTCCGGTCAAACACACATCAAAGTTACTAAAAAAACATTAAAACAGTCAACAAAATGACTAAAATAATGTAAAAAACGTCAATAGACTGACAGAATTAATATAAAATACGTCAATAGACTGACGGAATTTACATTTTATGACTGAATTGTTTTGAGGGAATCAGGCTTGAAAACCTTTGCTCATCAACTTAAACAGCCTGTAGTGCCTTATTCAGGTCTTCGATTAAATCATCAATATGTTCTATGCCAACACTGAGGCGAATAAGGGAATCTTTTAAACCGGCGGCTTCCCTTTGTTCTTTGGGAATGCTGGCGTGGGTCATGGTGGCGGGATGCCCAACCAGACTTTCAACACCCCCAAGGCTTTCAGCCAGTGAAAAAAGATGGGTGTTTTTCAGGAATTTTATAGCGGATTCTACAGAGTCATCTTTTAAGGTAAATGAAATCATACCACCAAAACCCCGCATCTGTTTTTTGGCAACTTCATGGCCGGGATGTTCTTCAAAACCCGGCCAGTAAACCGTTCCAACCTTTGGTTGAGATTTTAGCCAGTGTGCAATGGCAGCGCCGTTTTCACAATGCCGTTGCATACGCACGTGCAGGGTTTTTATGCCGCGCAATACCAAAAAACAGTCCTGTGGCCCGGGTGTGGCACCGCAGCTGTTTTGAATAAAGGCGAGTCGGTCTCTGAGTTCAGAATTATTTACGCATAATGCACCCAGCACTACATCGCTATGGCCATTAATGTATTTGGTGGCGCTGTGCATTACGATATCAGCCCCGTATAGTGCAGGGTTTTGTAAATAAGGGCTGGCAAATGTGTTGTCTACCACCACGATTGCACCGGCACTTTTGCCAATATTGCATACAGCCTCAATATCTATAATCCGAAGCAGCGGGTTGGTAGGCGTTTCCGCCCATATCATTTTTGTGTTTGGGGTTATGGCTTTTCTCACATTTTCAGCATCGGTCATGTCTACGAAGTGAAAACGAATTCCATAGGGTTCAAATACTTTGGTGAAAAGACGGTAAGTTCCGCCATACAGGTCGTTTGTGCTTATAACCTCATCGCCAGGTTTTAGTAGTTTGACACATGCATCCACTGCACCCATTCCGGTGCTGAAGCATAGACCATAATTCATGCCCTCGAGCGCGGCCAGGTTCTTTTGCAGTACATCGCGCGTAGGGTTTTGGGTTCTGGCATATTCATATCCTTTATGGTCTCCGGGCGCTGCCTGTACGTAGGTACTTGTCTGAAAAATAGGGGTCATGATAGCACCGGTAGTAGGATCGGGTTCAATACCCGCGTGTAAAACCTTAGTTTCGATTTGCATGGTGCAAATTAACAATTCGGGTATGAATGTCAATACACCGTTTATACACCTGCGCTACTTTTGGATACGGATTAAAGTAGACCCGGTTCCAATAATTTCATATAATTCCGAAACGTCAGCATTTTTTAAGGATATGCATCCCTTTGTCCATGGAATTCCACTGCTTACCAAAAAATCATTGCCTTCTACCACGCCGTGAATACCTATTTCTCCTCCAATTTTGGCATTCTGAGGAATAAGGCCGTCTTTTTTTGCCTGCAAGTGTTTTCTTTTCGATTCGGCAGTTGGGTAATTGATCCACATGAAATATTTCCAGCTATTGTGTGGATATTTTGACTGAATTAAAAAATCGCCTTCAGGAGTAAGATTATCGCCCTGCATGCGTTTATCTGCCAGGCTGGTGGAACCCAGTGCGACAGGATAAGACTTCAATACACGGTTGTTATACTTTAAATATAGTTTTTTCTCAGATTTGTCAATCAGCACAACAATGGATTGGGCCTTAATTCCCTTGTCATTAATATATTTTTTTACATCGCTGATTTCGGGCTCATTATTTTCTTGTTGAATTGCCGGATCTTTATCGGACGGATGCTTGGCACAATTAAAGAAGCCTAATAAAATGACACAAAGACAAGCATAAAAAATAAAATGATACCGCATAATTTTAATTGTTTATTAAACGGATAACGTATTAAATACCTAAAATCTTTGAAATAGCTTTCGGGTAATGTAAAAATTCCAGCTTATGGATTTTATCGGTTAACGAATCCATGGTTTCATCAGGCTCCACAGCGAACGACTCTTGCAGAATTATTTCTCCTTCATCATATTTTTCATTAACCATATGAATTGTAATTCCATGAGTCTTTTCCCCGTTTTCTAAAACTGCACGGTGAACATTATCGCCATACATGCCTTTACCACCATAGGAAGGCAGTAGGGCAGGGTGAATGTTTAGTATAGTATTACGGTATTTCTTCACAAGTCGCTCAGGAAAAAGCCATAGAAATCCGGCAAGTACTATTACATCAGGCCTGTATAGATTGAGTTGTTCATCCAGAAAACCTTCCTGCTGGCAATTTTCCCTGGTGAAGAGTACCACGGGTACCGACCATTTTTGGGCACGAGCTATAACTCCTGCTCCTGGTTTGTTGCAGAAAATAGCAGTTACACGGGCTTTTGGACATTCAGCGTAATGGCGTATAATGTTTTCGGCATTGGTACCACTACCCGATGCAAAAATTACAATGGATTTCATGCTTAATGCCCTTCTTCTGTATACCAACCGCGCAGAATATTGACGGTGTTTTTTCCCATTTTAACATTGTTTTCCCAAATCAGTGGAAACAGCGCACTTTCGCTCACCGCCACACGGGTTCCTTCCGTGTTTTTTACATATTTACCGGTGAAATAGTTCCGGTTTGCTTTTGCCTTATCCGGATTGTCAATCGGTAATGAGTCGCTGAAAATATTAATGAATACATGCCGATAGAATCTGGGTGTTTCCTGCCAAAGCCATACAACCTCAGGATTACTGAATTCAAGCTTGAACTGGGGTGGAAAGGCAAATGAAAATCCGTACTTGCCTTGAATTAAACGGCTTATACTATCACAGTATTCATTGGGCATCAAGTTGCCGGGCAGACCCTGTTGAAGCTCGTTTTCGAGGAATTCTTTTTCCAGTATCTGGGTCAGTGAATTAAAATCTTCCGTCAGTGAATTTGTTTCACAGCGAATGACAGTTTGTTTTTCAGCCCATATGTCTTTGTATATATACAATTGAAATCCACGGCCGTTAATAGTTTTAATGGGCTCTTTTTTAACCAGCTGACTACTGTATTTACCAACTTTTTTTTCAGCTATTTCCAATACTAAAATAAGCGGTGCTTGTTTTTCAATGCCATCAATACTCTCCGGACGCCCAAACCAGAATTGTAATGAGGGTTCAAATTCCTGCTTTTCCGCTTGTTCAGCTTTAAGGAGGGTGGGAGAAAACCGATTAAACTTAGTTTCAAAATAGGATTTCACAACATCTTGTTGTTCTTCATTCGTCACTATAAGTACTTCAGCAGGAGAACCCTCGGTGGGGAGAAATTCAGTAGGTTCCTTTTTTACGCAGGATGATATAACCGAAATAAAAACAACCAAAGAAACTATGCGAAATTTCATTGCAGCAAATTTCACACATTAACCCAAATAAATTGTCACAGGTAAATTATTAAAAGCGAAATCAGCCCTGACGGGTATTTACCCATTGCAATTTGTAGATAATAAGTGTGCGACCTAGTGGTGCAGTATTTGTTCTTAATCCATTCCATGCCTTGATTTGCTTTACAGTCACACCATAACGTTTCGCTATGCTGTAGAGTGTTTGGCCGCGGGTTACTTTGTGATAGGCAGGAACCCATTTTTGAACGTATGCAGGCTTGCTGGCTTCTATGGTCTCTTTTTCTCTTCTGGCAAATGCATAAATGCTGTCCTGGCTCGCAATAAATTGCATACTTACATCATAAGGTAACAGCAGATAATGAGATTCAGCGGCAGGCGTACTTTTCTTTAAAAATTCTCGGTTATAGCTGATAATCTCATCTTCAGGGATGTTTAAATATCTCGCTATTGTTCCCATGCTGATGGCACTGTCTATTGAAGTTTTTACCAATAAAGCCGATCGCTCGTTGTGCTTGTAAGTGGAGTATTTTGTGAAGCTCAAAACGTATGCTGCCGCAATGAATTTTGGAACATAATTCTGGGTTTCTTTGGGAAGAAAGGGCATGATAGACCAGAAATCTTTTTTCCCTCCGGAACGATTTATTGCTCTCTGCACGTTCCCCGGACCGCAGTTGTAGGAAGCGATTGCCATAAGCCAGTCACCAAACATATTGTAGCTATTCCTAAAATATTCACACGCTTTTTCTGTACTCTGAATAACACCCTTTCTCTCATCGATGGCATAATCGATTCTCATGCCCATACTTCTGCCGGTAAAGGGCATAAACTGCCAGAGGCCTGTGGCTCCGCACCAGCTTACAGCGTTGGGATTAAGATGACTTTCAATGATGCTGACATATTTCAGTTCCTGTGGCAGATTGTATCTGTCAAGCACTTGTTCATACATTGGGAAATACAATTGCATGCGCTTGTGCAACATGTCGTAAAATGCACTGTTTTGTGCCATCAGATAGCGAATGTGCAACGCCACATGTTGGTTGTATGGGAAGGAAATGCTGCTACCCAGTTGGCTCATCTGGGATGTGAAAATATTGCTGTTTAAAAGGTTATGGTTGAAAGTATCTGTTAGCGGAACATGAGAAGGAATATTTTCATACAACAGCTGGGTCATGCTGTCTATTTTATCCATGTTTGTTTCCATGGTTGGACCAATAGGCGCCTGCGCAAAAACTGAAACAGTAGCAAATAGTCCTGTCAGAAAGCCTAATATCCTTGAAGGTAGCAGTTTCATTGTGTTCGGTAGTTGAGCGAATTTAAAGTCCGTGAATTATTTACGCAAAAAGCGTACCATAAATAACGTATACAAAAGGAAAATTATTGTTATCTTTGTATAAAACAACGCCAGGTTGACATTCCGTTAGGATTAAGTCTTAGGGTGATTGTATATAATTTAGGACAGGTTGATAATTCATGGCCAAGAAATTAAGTTCCAGTTCAGTTAAGTTTTCCGGAGAAGCGGAAACACTGCCGTTGGCAATAAAAAAAGATCCCCGCTTTCCTTCACTTTCAATTGGTATTCCGAAGGAAATTACCTTTCAGGAGAATAGGGTTCCGTTAACACCTTCAGCGGTTCAGTATTTTGTTTCTAATGGTCATAAATTGAAACTGGAAACAGGTGCAGGAAGAAATGCAAATTTCTCTGACGCTCAGTACAGCGAATGCGGTGCTGAAATTGCTTACACAGCCAAGGAAGTATACGATTCCGACATAATTTTAAAAGTAGATCCTCCAACAAACAAGGAGCTCGACTGGATGAGGCCGGGGCAATTGCTGATTTCTGCTTTGCAAATTAATCAGCTGGATGAAAGCTTGTTGCGAAAAATGATGGATAAACGCATCAATGCAATGGCTTATGAATTTCTTGAGGATGATTCCGGTGCTCTGCCTATCATTCGCGCCATGAGTGAGATTGCGGGTACTGCCAGTATTTTGATTGCAGCTGAATATCTCAATAATACACATATAGGCAAAGGCGAATTGCTGGGTGGTTTTGCGGGCGTTCCCCCTACGCAGGTGGTTGTAATTGGTGCAGGTGCCGTGGGAGAATTTGCAACCAAAGCAGCGTTGGGTCTTGGAGCCAATGTGAAAGTTTTTGACAATAAAATGTATCGTTTGCGCAGAATCCAGAAAAGTTTCGGTTTCCATTTATACACAAGTACTATTCAACCTCGCGTGGTGCTGAGTGCATTGGAAAGTGCCGATGTTGTAATTGGAGCGCTTTCGGGCAAAGGCGCCCGCAGCCCTGTGGTGATTACCGAGGAGATGGTTAGCCGTATGCGTCCCAATAGCGTAATCATTGATGTTGCCATAGACCGAGGCGGAAATTTTGAAACAAGCGATATTACCAATCACGAAAAACCGGTATTTAAAAAACACGATGTGATACACTATTGTGTTCCCAACATAGCCAGCAGGGTGAGCAGAACAGCCAGTTATGCACTGAGTAATGTATTTACCCCGCTGCTGGACGAAATGGCCTCACTAGGTGGCTTTGCCGATTATCTGCGTCTAAAACCCGGAATAAGAAAGGGAACCTACCTTTACAAAGGAAGTCTTACCAACCGCGACCTGGCCGATAAGTTCGGTATTCGTTGCCACGACATAGACTTGATGGCAGGCATGTTTCTTTGAAAAGGACGTTTAATGGCTGAAAATCTCCAGGTCAGGTTCTCCTATTGACCCACTCCTTTGTTTTTTCCAGGCTTCCTCATCTTCTTTCGCCATCATAACTTTGTTGTATTTACGTAGATCGGCAGATGTTTCTACGATAGTAAATGAATACCCTTGCCGCTTAAGGTTATTGAGGTAAAATAATATATCGGTATTAAAGGCATTGCAGAAAACACCATATTTTATGGTTTTATCAAACCTGTCTTGTTTTAAGTGTTGAACAAGTATTTCCTTTTTGTTTGGGTTCCCAAAATGGTTATGTGATTGAGATATTTTCCATGCATTTTTAATAATGAAAAACAATGCAAACATACCGATAAAAAATTCGGTTTTCGGAAGATGTTTTTTGGTAAACAACAAAATATAATCAAATAACAATGCCATGCATAAAGCCATTGGAAATAATAAAGGTAAATCATACCAGTAATTTTTACTTTGGCTTAAGCTTAGGATAGGCAACGTGAAAATAATTACCATAAATCCCAGTTTCTGAAAATTGGATTTTTGCCGGGAGCCGATAGCCCATAGCATAGACAACAATACAGGAAACACAAATCCCTTAAGTCGGTCATGGTAAAATCCTTTTAAATAGTAAAATAAATCATGATTGGCCTGTGGATGTTTTCCAAATCGCCCTAGCCATTCTTCCTGATTTACCATATCTATGTATCCCGGCTGATAATGGTTTCGGAGCATATAGTATATAAAAATCACCCCAATTGCCGAAGAAAATGCAAGTGTCTGATGAATGGAAAATATGCGTTTTCTGTAATCGGGAATTAATGCACCCAACATCCAGATACCCGGCAATACAAAACAAATAGCGATGCTTTTGGTAAGCCAGCCCATCAGAAAAGCACCGGCCGTAAGCCAAATCCATTTAGACTTTCCGCTTTTAAAATACCGATATTGGGCTGTGAGCATCACTGCCTGAAAAAAGCAGAGCAGAGCATCGTGGTCGCCAAACAAAAAACCATGCGGATGCAATGCTGCGGGCATCGTAATGACCGTAATAGCGCTCAAAGTTGCCGTTATATGTTTTACATTTTCACTAAGCAGTAAGAAAAATGTAATAAAGGCAATGCCCAGAGCAGCCATGGCTGAGGGAAAACGAATTCCAAATTCAGTTACGCCAAAAAGTTTTGTGGACATACATTGAAACCAAATGAGCATGGGTGGTTTTAATTCCCATGTATCGGGTGAGCCGTGAAAGTAACGCATCAGCCAATTTTTATTCTGAAGCATTTCCTGCATGTTTACGGCATTTCGAGCCTCATCCCATTGCTGAATAATGGGAACTGAAAGGTTTTTTATGTAAATAATAAACCAGACAGCAAATACTAAAGACAATCCCGTCAGGGTAAATTTATTCGCCTGCAGAAACTTCAGTATACGCTGCATTGGGGCAATTATTCTATTCCCCTGAAGATCTTATCCCATCGGACACCTTTGGTTTCGTACTCCATATTATTGTCATGGATATAGGGCAATCCGGTTTCATCAATTTTAATTACTTTTTTAAGACTAAAGAAAGTAAACAGGGGTTTTCCGACTACATGATCTTCGGGCACGTATCCCCAGTACCGGCTGTCTGAACTATTATAGCGGTTATCTCCCATCATCCAGTAGTAGCCATATTTAAATGTGTAGGAAGTTACTTTATTATCTCCTTGCACAAATCCATTACCATCCCATGTAATCCCTGCCTTTTCATATCTGTTAATGGCCAGTCTGTACCAGTCCCAGTTACCTTTTGTCAGGGTAATTGTTTCTCCGCGTTTTGGCAGGTATATGGGTCCATAATCATTCAATGACCACTTGTGTCTGAAATAGAGGTTATTGGTGGTGTCGGGGAAAAGACTAACTGACATGCCATCATCTACAATGTCCTCAAATATGCTGCCAACAGCCGGATCTTTTTTGATATTCTCAACGTTCTCTTTCCAGGTGAAAATAGTGTAGGGGATGAGTTTTTTCCCTCTTTTTTCGGCTGCCTGGATATATTCGGCCGCTTTGATTGGGATGGTAAAATCCCCAAGATCATTTCTTACCAGAAAGTCGCTGCTGATGGGTTCATTCATCAAAATCAGGTACCTTTTCTGCTGTTTGCCTACTGTAGCCAGGGTTTCCCATTTGCCGCCTGCTTTTCTCACCATTACCGAACTGTTTACAATTTTCAGCGAATCGCCGGGAATTCCGACACATCGTTTTACGTAGTTATCTTTTTTATCAACCGGAAATTCTTCACCATCGGCAGGCCAGTTAAACACCACCACATCATTGTTCTTTATGGTGTACCATCCGGGTAGGCGCATGTAAGGAAGTTGCACATAGTCTGAAAAAGCGGTAAAACCCATCAGTTCTTTGTGCGCAATAACAGGTACTGTGATGGGCGTCATAGGTATTCGCATGCCCACTTTAACCCGACTCACCACCAGAAAGTCTCCCACTTTAAGGTTACCTTCCATACTGGGGGTGGGAATTACAAAAAAATCAAAAAACAAAGCTCTCATACCACCGGCAACATAGGCTGCAAAAAGCAAGGCATCTGCCCATTCGCGTGTTCCTGAATGTTTTGGGATGTTGGTTTTTCGCCACTCCGGATCTCCGCCGGCGCCCATGAACGTGAGGTCTTTGCGCATGGCCAGTATGGGGAGATATATAAAAGTGAAAAGTATACCGGTAAAATGTTGCCAGAATTTGAATTGGCCAAAACTTCTAAGCAAATCCAGGGTGATGTTAAAACTAAACAAAATATTGATGCAAGGAATTACCATGCCTATCATATACCACCAGGGTCTTCCCACCAGTTTAATCCAGTACCACCAGCTAACGATGGGCAGAAATGCAGTCCAGGCTGGCTGTCCGGCCTTTTTAAACATAACGAAAAGACCGATACGTGTGAGCACAAAAGCCAATGCCCACATAAACATAAACAAGCCCAGTGAATAAGATTCCATATTTAACTATTTAGATTAAATCGACTCAAAATTAAGCATATCCTCCATGGAATACACACCTTGTTTTCCAATTATCCATTCGGCAGCTAAAACAGCACCCTTTGCAAATCCTTGCCTGTTGTGGGCAAGATGCGTTATTGAAATGTTATCTATTGCACTGTTCCATGATATTGTGTGGGTCCCCGGAACATCATTTTCGCGCACAGCATGAATAGGGATTTTTCCGCCAAAAGCCTGTTTTTCCTCGTTGGAAAGTTCCCAGTTATCAAAAGACAGGTTTTCTTTTATGATTCCCTCAGCAAGCGAAATCGCTGTTCCGCTTGGAGCGTCTATTTTTTGGGTGTGGTGAATTTCTGTTATACCGGCAGCATATTCCGGATATCTGT
>RGEC01000320.1 GCA_009918425.1 Bacteroidota bacterium | reverse complement strand
GGTAGTGGGGTAGGTCTCAGATTGTCTTTTTTAACGAAGAAAAGCTCTGTGTAGCCGGAATTAAGGTGTTCTCCATCCTGATTGTACGTATGATATTCAAAATGGCACCGGACTGCCGGTTTTTCATTCACCTTTACAATAATTTTCAGCAAATCATCATAACGGCCTGCTTTTTTAAACTGAATGTTAAAGGCCCTCACCGGCATTATAACTCCGGCATCTTCCATTTCTTTATAGTTTAAACCCATGCTGCGCATAGCTTCCGTGCGGGCCTCCTCAAAATACAATACATAGGCGCTATGGTGCACAAACCCCATGCGATCGCATTCTGCATATCGCACCCTGATGCTATGTTCAAATTGCAAGCTCAATACCTGATTTTAAAATGTTCCTTGGCCTGTTCCGGCCTGAAAAATACCAGACCAAATGCAAATATATCTATGGTAACGGTTACTGAAGCATGATTTTTTATAAAGGTCCAGGCATTTCTCATCTCTTCATTCCAGTAAATATCATCAAATACCAACACACTGCGTGTGTGAAGCTTGGGCAGCATCCATTCAAAATAGCGTGTCGTAGCCTCGAATGTATGATTACCGTCTATGTATGCATAGTCTATTTGTTGCATTTTTTGCAACAAATCTGGTAGTACTGTTTCAAAATTTCCTTCGTGAAAGATGATTTTATCAGCGAGCCCGCACCGCTCTGCATTGTAGGCCGCAATTTCGCACAATGCAGGACAACCTTCAATGGTATGTAGTATGTGATTAGGGGGGAGGGCAGATGCCTGATATAATGCGGTGATTCCCGTACCCGTGCCAAGCTCAATACAATGCTGTGGCTGAATGTTTGCCACAAGCCGATGCAACAACCTGCCATATTTGGCTCCCCTGGCCGTTCTGTGGGTAATTTTACTGAGTTTGTGAAGGCCGCTTTTGTTGCTACTGCCCAAATCCAGCAGTTCTATTTGTGCTTTTGACTGCAGCATCTCCTTTCGGATTTGCTCTATTCCATCCCACACAGGGTTTGTGTTTACGGCATATAATACCTCTTCCAGCAGTCGGTAAACAAAAGGGGAGTGAGTACCATGCCGGGTGTCAGAAATCAGCAGGTATTCAAGGTAATCCAGTGTTCTGTATAGCTCATTGAGCATTGCCGGGTTTGGTATTTCGGATTACGGTGATTTCCTTCTCCAAACGGGCAATCTGTTCTTTTAATTTCTGTATGTTGCTGTCGAATTGTTTTAGCACGGCTTCAGCGTTTTTACTCATGGCAAAAAAGCTCTTGTTATTCTCAATGGTTGCCAGTTCTTCCTGTGCCTTTTTAATGCGGTCTTTGATTTTGCGTTCTTCGGTTTGCAGGCGGTTTTTGCCATCTGAACTCCCCGCCACTCCGGCGTAATGTTCTTTCAGTACCTGCTGTTTCATGTTTTCATTGTTGCGTTTAAACTTTGAAAACAACACATCACCGATTTCGCGGTATTCTTTTTGGAGATTGAAGTAGGCCTTTCCACTCACAAATCCGCTGTTTGCCCAGCGCTGCTGACATTCTTT
>RGEC01000319.1 GCA_009918425.1 Bacteroidota bacterium | reverse complement strand
GACCAAATTGCTGGGAATGGGATTGACACTCGCTGAAACCAACGAAATACTGGTAGATCTGGTGCGTGATAATTTTATCAATGAAGAAAGATTTGCTGTTGCCTTTGCCAAAGGAAAATTGAAAATTAAAAAATGGGGTAATCGTAAAATTACGATGGCACTCAAAAACAAAGGCATTAGTGAAAGCCTGATACAAAGAGTGCTAAAGGCATTGGACCCCGATATTTATATCGGCGAATTACGATTTAATATCGAAAAAAAGGCCAGAACCATGAAAGAGAGCGATCCATGGAAAAAAGCCGGAAAATTGAAACAGTATCTGATTGGGAAAGGTTTTGAACCGGAGTTGGTATTCAGGGAGGTGGATGCATTTTTAAAAAATCAATAATTAAGCAGCCAAATCGCCCATAAAATAAGTGCTAAAAGTATACCCAGCCGATGCCATTTTACGATAAATAGTTTTTGTTCCAGTGTATTTCGCAACAGCCTGTCAACGAGCCAAAGCGCACCCGGTACAAATAGGTAAAAGAATGTGGTAAGGACGGCACCCAGTAAAATCCAGTGCCTCAACATTAGTAAAACAGCTTTTTATCCAGTCCCAGCCATTCCATGGCGCTGTCGCCCAGCATGATTTGCTTGGTGGTGTCCGGAATGCTCAGGGAACGGATAAGTTCACCTGGGATATCTTCACCCAGCGGGTAAGGATAATCTGTGCCCATGCAAATGCGGTTTGGTCCCATCAGTTCCATCAGGTACTCCAGCATACGGGCGTCGTGGGTGAGGCTGTCAACCCAAAATTGTCCCAGATATTTGGCAGGGTCGTGTGGGTTGTCTACAGCCACCAGGTCTGGTCTGCAGCGCCAGCCGTGCTTAATACGTCCGAATGTACCCGGGAAAGCGCCGCCGCCATGGGCAAATGCTACCCTGAGTTTGGGCAAACGTTCAAAAATGCCGCCAAAAATCATGCAACTCATTGCCAGCGCAGTTTCAGCAGGCATGCCCACCAGCCATGGAAGCCAGTATTTGGGCATTTTGGTTTTGGCCATCCACCACCATGGGTGCACAAAGAGAGCCATGTCCATGTCCTGCATGGCCTCGAAAATGGGAAAAAGCTCCGGCTGATTAAGATTCCAGTGATTGATGTGTGAACCAATCTGAATGCCGCGAAGACCAATGGCTTTGCATCGTTCCAGTTCTTTGATAGACATTCCCGCATGCTGCATGGGTAAAGTTCCCAGTCCCACAAATCTTTTGGGGTAGCGCTGCACAATATCGGCGATGTGGTCATTCAGAAATTTGGCAATTTCCAATGTATCTTTGGGTTCGGCCCAGTAGCTGAACATCACGGGAACCGTGCTTAAAACCTGCACATCCACAGGATGTGTATGGGCATCGCATTCGTGAATGCGTTGCGCCGGATCCCAGTTATTGCTTTCTATTTCCCTGAATAGTTCTCCGTCCATCATCATGCGCGCGCAACAGGGCTTGTGGTGCTGCAGACTGATAAATTCACCATACCCGAATTTTGCTTTCCAGTCGGGCAAATGCTCAGGAATGAT
>RGEC01000318.1 GCA_009918425.1 Bacteroidota bacterium | reverse complement strand
CAGCCCCATGGCTGCAGCACCGGCTCCACCCAGCAGGGCCAGGTACTTAAAATTGATTCTACCGATGTATAAAAGAAGGCAGCAGGTTACAAAGACCAGTAATGCGGTACTCAGGTTTTCCGGAGCAATGAGCGTAACCACGATGATTATCACTGCCAGAATGTTGCGAAATACCTTAAAGCTGTCAATTTCTTCCTGCTTTTTGCTCAAGTACCGGGCAATGTACATGATGAGGAACAGTTTGGCCATGTCGCTGGTCTGGAAAGTGATTCCAAGTCCGGGGATGGGAAGCACCCGGGTGGCATTGTTAATTTCGCTGCCCACGGCCAGGGTTACGACCAGCAATATGATGGAAACCCAGATGAAGAGCTGAGAGACACGCGAAAAATACTGATAGTTGACAAGGTGGCATAGGTAAAGAAACCCAAATCCGATGAGCAGAAATCCGGTATGGCGAAGGAAATAAAATTCGGTATTGCCACCCTGCTTACTGAATGCCAGACCGCCGGTAGCGCTGTATACCGCCAGTATTCCCACCAGCGAAAGAATGATGATGATGGCCCAGATCCATGGGTCACCACGAAAAATCTTACTGAATTTGCTGCCTTCTGCGTTCATGATTTACAGGTTTCTAACAGCTTCCTTGAACTGCCTTCCACGGTCTTCGTAGTTATCGAACAGGTCGAAGCTTGCACAGGCCGGAGAGAGTAAAACACATTCACCTTTCTTGGCAAGTCTGCTTGCAACATGAACCGCTTCTTTGGCACTGCCGGTATTGATAATCATATCTACATCATCCTGAAACGCCTGGTGGATTTTGATATTATCCAGCCCCATGCATATGATGTATTTTACCTTGTCTTTTACCAGCGCTTTCAGCTCTTTGTAGTTGTTGCCTTTGTCTACTCCGCCTGCAATCCATACCACGGGTTTTTCCATGCTTTCCAGGGCATACCAAGCAGAATTTACGTTGGTGGCTTTGGAATCGTTGATGTATTCTACACCCATGATGCGCGCTACAAATTCCAAGCGATGTTCCACGTTTTGGAAGTTGGTAAAGCTCTCGCGAATGCTGTCTTTTCTAACCTCCAAAAGGTTTGCGGCTACGGCAGCAGCCATGCTGTTGTAAGCGTTGTGTTGTCCGCGAACGGTAAATGTTTTCATATCGAGTTCTAAGTTTGTTTTTGTTTGAATTTGTATTGATTGATGGGTTGCCCAAGCTGCCAATTGATAGGCTTGGGTAGGTTGATAAGATTCTGTGTTCTTTTGGGTAAGAGAAAATCCCAATCGTTTACTTTTGGGGGGCATCATGGCAATGGCCGATTGGGTTAATTCATCGTCTGCAGAGTGAATAAAGAAATCCGACTCCGTTTGATTCATGGCGATGCGCATTTTACTGCGTTGATAATTTTCCAATTGGTATTCATACCGATCCAAGTGGTCTGGAGTGATATTGGTTAATATGGCAATGTCCGCGCAAAAATCAAACATGCCATCCAACTGAAAGCTGCTCAATTCAAGAACAAACCAATCGGGCTGTTCCCCTAGCAATTGACGTGC
>RGEC01000317.1 GCA_009918425.1 Bacteroidota bacterium | reverse complement strand
CGGCTGCGCTTTTTACCGCATGACGGTGGCGCTGCGCACTATCAGCGAAGCGGTGAGGTGCTTTTCTTCGTGGCCCAGGGTTGCATTGGCAAATCCGATTCCAAGGTAAGTTTTAGGACTGGCCCAAGACAAATTTCCAGCTTGTGCTCCCAATGAAAATGCCAGATTATCAGAGGCTTTGATGCTGTATTTCAGAGTGGTGGTTAGTGGAAGGCCTACGATGCTTGTGCTTACTCCCGCAGAAAAATTATCGGTTAGTCCGTATTGAAACTGCAAACTCAGGAAATATATCGACTGAAAATAACCTTCTCCTTTTTTAATGGGATAAGCTGTTGGGGTATATAGGTAGCGGCTGGGATGCGGATTTGGGTAATAGATTTTACTGCCAACTTGTTGGTTTTTCGCAATGGGTTGAATTTTTTTAATGGTATAGGTTGGGATAATGACCATTCGGCCGTCTGTTAGTTGAATCTTCACTTCCCGCATGTCTTGTGACTTTACCACGCCAATTAGGTCGGTTCCGTCGTTAAGCAATATCATGGAGAGCGTATCTGCTTTTAAGGTATCGGATTGAATTGTATTGTTTTCGTTGGGGTTGGATTGCGCGTATATGGTGCTAGAAGAGGCCATTGCTATGCAAACAAGTACAAGAAGTAGAATTGGATTTCTCATGGTTATAGTTTCAGTGTACCCCAAAGGTAGAGGTATTTGAAGGTGGAATTGTATGACAACGGTCAGTTTCCGAAAATGGCTTGAAATGCTGTAGTTGCTGAATATCTTCGTGAAATGGAAATTACCAAGCCCATGTTGGCACAAACAACCAAATCGATACCACAAGGATGAACTTTGAATTCGATGCAAAGACCATTAAAAGGTTATTTCTGCTAGTGTTTATTGGTAGTGTTCAATCCATCTTAACGGCAGGGGTAAGACCACCCACTATTAAGCGGCTTGTGTTTTCAATTCACCATCTAGGCAAGGAACTCCATCTTTTGGATACTTTGCGGATTAACAATGGATGGTTTGTGATAGAAACTTTCAAATTTTATGTGGGTGAAATTCAGGGTGTAACGAACGGGAAATGCAGGAAATTATCGGGTGTTACCTTGGTGGATTTGGCCCATGCAGAAGATCGGGAAATTCTCATACGAATGCCCACCAAGTCCAGGCTGGATAGCTTGGTGTTCACCGTTGGTATAGACAGTTTACAGCACCGAGAAGCACATTTTTTGGACGATTTAGACCCAGTGAAGTCTATGTATTGGGCATGGCAGAGCGGGTTTATTCAATTGAAATTGGAAGGACAATGGATTGCGGCCGATAAAACAATAGAACCTGTTGAATGGCATTTGGGTGGTTATCGTTGGCCATACAACACGGCTAATTCCCTTGCATTGCCATGGGTAGGCGCTGCTTATAGCGATTCTGTTTTTGTTGCCATTGATGTGCAGTCGATGCTATCGTTTGGGTTGCAACACCAACCCAGAAAAATTGTTAGCCCAGGAAAAGAGGCGTTTGCGTTGATGGATGTTTTTGTTAGATCAGGATGGCAGTTTGGTGCACTTAACAATCGATAACGTAGTAAAAAT
>RGEC01000316.1 GCA_009918425.1 Bacteroidota bacterium | reverse complement strand
GCCATATGTAGACGCGCAATTGCGCGTCTACATATGGCGGGATATATAAAAGATGTACAATGGTGCGCATTTACAACGCGCGCGCATCGGCGGCCCATTTTGCCGGGTTAGCGGCAATGTAATGCCTAATGGCATCCAGTTCCGTCTGATCGCGGATAATGCGGTCATAGAAGCGGCTTTGCCAGGCAAATGGGATGTTGTTTTGATTGGTATGGCGCTTTACCGATGATTTATAGGCCCGGATAACGGCGCCGAGGTTTTGCGATTGCGGTCCGAATGCATTAGGCGACCAATCGGTTTTTTTGGGGTTGTTAAAATACAAAATGCCGTGTATGTGATCGGGCATGATGACAAATGCATCCAATTGCACAAAAGGATAATGTTGGGGTATTTGCAACCAAAAATCGTGTGCCACCGTGCCCGTTTCGGTGTATTGTAGAGACGCGCAATTGCGCGTCTCTACAATATCGCATTCGCGATTGTGCGTGTGCACAATATCACCGAAATAATGCACCCGATTTTTGGTACAAATGGTTACAAAATACCACCCATCCGCACCATAATCATATCCGGGCAATCGGTTGGAGGGTATGCGGTATTTGTTTTGGAAGAGGTCGGGCATTAATCCATTTTAAAATCATCATTTCCCTTTCCCCACGCTTACATAAATCGCCAATAGGGCTTCTTGTATATGGTTCTAAAGAAAATAGATAGGTGCTTTGGTTTCAATTACGACGTAATAGAGGCCTCCATGAAATTATTAATGCCTAACAAGTAGTTTTTGCGTGACGCGTTTATTTGTGCCGGACAGTGTCACAAAATATAGTCCGCTGCTAAAGTTACTTGTATTAACACTAAAGGCATTTTTCCCGTTCATAACAGTAACCGATGCGGATGTAATTTGTCGGCCGGACAAATCGGAAACCGTTAGCAAATAATTGCCATCTTCCGAAGAAAAGCAATTGAGTTCTGCCATTTGGTCTGCAGGATTGGGTTGCACCACTATCTGTATCACAGCAGCATTCTTTTTGTTTGAATGGCCATTCAAAGTGTCTTCAGGGTTGTTGTCCGATGGCGTTATGCGGGAAGCCTGATCGGCAGCATATTCCTTGTTGATCCCTTTGCAAAAAGATGAAACTTGCCCATCTGTTGCCTCTGTTGTTGAACCTATGCCATAGAAGCTGGAATTAACATTCAAAACACATGCAGGACTAATGTTGCAATTCGGCAAAGTTTCAATATCCCTGTAAGCTGTCAAATGCGCTTCATAGCCGGATTGAACCGTAATATCTCCTGTCAATTGGATATTTTCAGCATTTACATGAATAATATTGCCTGAAACAGAGGTAACATAAGGGCTTGAGGTCTTAATTTCTTCGTTATTAATGGTCAATGTACCGGGTTGGTATTTCACCAAGGTAGATAAATTGTTTTCAGATACCCATGCTCCTTTTGCTTCAATCAGGTCAACGCCACCCTCCTTATCATAAATGAGATAGGTAAAAACCTGCGTGGTTGAAATTTTACCTCCGTTACTGCCCAACTGTTTAAACACCATTTGCGGCATGAGTTTCATTTTGATTTTTTTA
>RGEC01000315.1 GCA_009918425.1 Bacteroidota bacterium | reverse complement strand
AAACAACCGGTGTATATGTATTGGAATTGGTTCCGACATTGGTCCATGTGCCACTGGGGCTACCTGAAACATCGGGTGATGACTGCCACTGATATGTATAAGAGCCATCACCACCAACGGGCGAAACAGGTCCTAAGGCTGTTGCTGATGAGCCAAGACATACAGCGTAACCATTGCTGATTTCATTTCCTAAAATGGCCGGTGTGAGGATAAGATTTGCACTGATATCCGTACATCCACCACTCGACACTGTTCTACGGAACCATGTTTTTTGGGTAAGCGTTGCTGTTCCCGTGTAAGTTTGTGATGTGGCACCGGGGATAGTCGTCCAGGTAGTTCCATCAGTGGACTGCTCCCAAATATACGTGTATGTTCCGGAACCTCCTGATAGAGTTCCACTTTGGGTGATTGTGGGAACACCTGTACCGCAATTGGTCGCTGTTATGGTATTATTCGTTATTGAAGTGTTAATTGTAATTGTAACAAAGTTAGAAGTGTAAGTGCCTGCACAGTTACCAGTCTTAACAACATTTAGTTTATACCATGTAGTAGTAGATACCGTAGGTGGGTCATAAGAACTGGATGTTTGCCCTGAAATGTTGTTATATGTAGATGTTGAAGATGTAGTGTTACTTGTCCATTGATAAGTATAACCACTGCCAAATGCGGAACCATTTAATTTTAATAAGGTTGTTGGATCGGTAGAACCACAATATGTTTGATTTGTAATAATAGATGGAGATATTGAGGTGCTTGTAAGATTTATAATATCAATGTAATAAACAAATCTACAACCACCATTTTTCACTACAACTTTGTAAAATTGATCATTAGACGCTGGTGTTTTCAAGTCAACCGAACTTGTCGTAGCGGATGTGATTGTATCAGCAGGTGTAGTTTGATAATTGCCAACTGATCCAGCTGTGTAAGTTCCGGCAAAAGGACCAGCAGTAGAATTTCTATACCAAACAAAAGTTGAATTTGATGAAGTATTTATGCTTATGGTTGAAAAAGCATTACCCGTAGAATAATCACCAGAACAATAATATTGTTTTGGACCACTATAACTTGTTACAGGGCTAGTTTTCACAATCACCAGCTGTGAATCTGTAGCTGAGCACCCATTTAATGTTGCTGTAACAGAGTATATCGTGTTCGTTGTCGGTGTGACAGTAAATGTTGAGGAAGTACTGGTGCCGGGAGCCCATGATAATGAGGAGCCTGAAGTGGATGTTGCTGTAAGCGTGATACTGCTACCCTCACAAACAGATCTGTTTGAAGATATAGAAACTGTGGGGGCTGCAGTAACCGTTACCGTAGCATTGTCCGAACCCGTACAACCCACAGAATTTGTGCCAGTAACCGTGTAAGTAGTTGTAGAAGTAGGACTGGCCAGTACACTTGAACCCGTGGTGGTAGAAAGTGTGGCTGATGCAGAAGACCCATTGCTTAACGTCCATGAATATGTCGATGCCCCGGAAGCAGTTAAAACGGCTCTATTTCCATTACAGATACTGGGATCATTCACCGTTACCGTTGGCACGGCCTTCATAGTAATGGCCACAGAACCTGAATTTGTGCAACCGGTTGA
>RGEC01000314.1 GCA_009918425.1 Bacteroidota bacterium | reverse complement strand
CTTTGCGGACCGGACGGGGCTCCCCGACTAAGCGTTTGTAAGCTCCGTTGTCGCACAAACACTAAGCCGGGGTAAACTTCTCGCCCCTTAGGTTATAAAATAAAAAAGCCCCTAAAAACGGGGCTTTACTTTGCGGACCGGACGGGGCTCGAACCCGCGACCTCCGCCGTGACAGGGCGGCATTCTAACCAGCTGAACTACCGATCCGTTAGAACTTTTGTTCTCCACTCTTGCGAAAGGGACTGCAAAAATACTATTTGCAGGGTATTTGTCAAATGTTTCCTTAAAAAAATTTATTGTTTGGGAATCAGCCTTAGAAAAGTATAACCCACGATAGCGGCAATAACGCTGCTTATGAGCACTGCCAGTTTGCTCAGTTCTATACTGGCGGCATCGTTGAATGCCAGATTCGCGACAAATATTGCCATGGTGAAACCAATTCCGCCCAGCAAACCTGCACCCAATATGTGTTTAAATGAGCTCTCTGTGGGCAGTCTGGCAACATTCATTTTTACGGATAAAACCGATGCCAGATAGATGCCCATCGGTTTGCCCAAAACCAAGCCGGCAGCAATGCCCAGCGGCAAAGTGCCGGTAATCGAGCCCAATGTGTCTGAGCTTATTGGTATGGCTGTATTGGCCAAAGCAAACAACGGCAGGATAAACAAGGCCACAGGTTCGTGCAGTTTTTCCATGAGATAGGAAGATGGTGATACGTTTTCTTCCTTTTTCCCAAATGGGATGGCAAAGGCGAGCAATACGCCCGAGATGGTGGCATGTATTCCGCTTTGCATCATACTATACCATAGTATTACACCCACAGGCAAATAGAACCAGAGTGTTTGAATTCCGGTCCGCTTGCACGCCAGTAAAATTCCAAAAATTACGAACGATGTAATTAACCATATCCAATGTAGGCCTTGACCGTAAAATATCGCAATAACCAATACGGCCCCAAGATCATCCATAATGGCCAGCGCTGTCAGAAAAACTTTCAAGGAAGCAGGAACACGGTTTCCCAATGCCGACATGATAGCCATAGCAAAAGCAATATCGGTAGCAGTTGGAATACCTGTGCCACGCCAAAATTCGGGGTGATTGATGTTGACTGCCCAAAATAACAGGGCAGGCACTAGCATGCCGCCTACTGCAGCCATAACAGGCAACATGGCTGTTCTCCTGTCACTGAGTTCGCCCACCAGCAGCTCACGTTCGATTTCCAGCCCTACCAGCAGGAAGAAGATAGTCATCAACCCGTCGTTTATCCAATGGGTAATACTGTGGGCGTGCAGGCCCGGCAGGTGTGGGTTTAACTGTGTGTTCCAGAAGTCAAGCCAGTTTTTTGCGAATCCGGAATTGGCTAGCAGCATGGAAATGATGGCACAAAGTACCAGCAGTGCGCCACCGGATGCCAGTTTTCCATAAAATTCCAGAAAAAGCCGGGTAAGTGCCTGGTTTTTCACCTTGTTGATAACCCGTTTCACGAAGGCAAATTTAGGATTTAACTTCGCAAGCTGTGACAGACCAAGCAGTTTTTATGCGACGCTGCCTTGAGTTGGCCCAAAAGGGACAAGGAAGCGTTTCGCCCAATCCTATGGTGGGTGCTGTTGTGGTATAT
>RGEC01000313.1 GCA_009918425.1 Bacteroidota bacterium | reverse complement strand
TGCTTTTTCCGCAGAGTTTAGTCCTTTTAAGGCTTCCTGCACCGGCAAAAAATGATACTCACATAGATGCTTTACCTGTTGCATCTTGGTATCAAAATGCGTTTGCAATGTGGTAACCGATTGGTTTACATCATTCATTCTGATGCAGCACCGTACGATGATGGGTCATGGCGGATTTCTCCTTTAAGACAACACTCTAACCCTCCTTCACCCGAGACTTCAAGGCTCACCTCATCCCAGCATGCCGCCCATCTAAGGCGCGTGGCACCCGTCCAACCAATGGCCTCTCCGTCAAATAGGGTCTGTTGCGAAATTCCTCAAATGAGCGATAAAAAATCGTGCCTCGCCAAGCAGGAAAGAAGCATGAAAATCTATGTAAAAAAGAGTCCAAGACAGATAAAATAGGAGGCATGAAAATAGTAAGGAGGAAACAAATGGCTTTTTACGATTATGACCTCAGTGAGCAGGTAAAAGCGGGGAAACATGAGCTGTGTGATATCGAGCGGATTGTACGTTTTTCAAGTCTGATGTATCGCTTTAAAGAGTTAGAAACAAGTGTCGGTCGAAGTGGGTATGGGATAGAGGTGGGGATAAAAGCCCTGTATCTGCAATTTCATTATGATTTATCAGATCGAGAGCTAGAAAAGCGATTGAGATTTGACCTTGGGTTTAAATGGTTTTGTGGATTTACTGTCTATTCAGAAACGCCTGACCAACCCTTTTTCTGCAGATTTCGGAAACGGCTGGGACCGCAAAGAGTAGGTCAACTGTTTAAACTGATCGTGAAAAGGTCTGAAAAAGCAGGGCTCCTAAAATCAGTTTTTCGATTTGCAGATGCAACAGCGGTGATAACCAAACAAACTGGGAAGAGCGAGACAAAGCCTTGGGAGAGGGAGAAGACGCCTTAAATAACAGCCATATAAAAAAGGATCGTGCCGATTCAGACGCCCGATTTGGATGCAAAGGAAAGTCCAAATTCTGGTTCGGCTACAAGGGGCATGTGAGCGTGGATATGGGGTCAGGACTGATTGAACGGATCGCAGTAACGCTTGCCAATATCTCAGATCAGGAGGGTTTTGAAAGGGTGTGTCCCAGGGGAGGAGAAATGGTGTTTGCTGATAAAGCGTATTGTTTGTCTAAAGCCCAAACGGCGATGAAAAAACGAGGGGCTTCCAGTGCTGCCATTCTCAAAAACAATATGAAAGGCAAAAACAAGGACTTAGATCGATGGCGATCTGCTGTTCGAGCCCCTTTTGAATCCGTTTTTTCCAAGTTCGAGCGCAGAGCCCGTTACAAAGGGTTAGCCAAAGTTCAACTACAGTTATTTATGGACGCTATTGTTCACAATGTGAAGCGCTTGGTTCAGATTAATTCTCCCCCTCTTTATGCCGGGGCATAGCGCCCCAATGGGAAATCTGTACCTAATTGATCAAAATCTCACATAAAAATGTGAGATTTTGATAAAAACAAAGCCCTTTTTTTGCTTTTATTCTTAAAAATCATACTCCCTTCCATCTTCATTGATTTTTAAGGCTGTTTTGCAACGGGCCCAATAGGGCTACTGATCATCACGATCGGTTGATTGGGGCCTCTTGACACCTGTGGGCGGTGCGTGGACC
>RGEC01000312.1 GCA_009918425.1 Bacteroidota bacterium | reverse complement strand
CCTTGCGAACAATCCTATTTCGAAATGAAATATGGAACCCAATACGCCCAACAATTACGAGACTGTAAAATAAACTGTGTCAGAAGTTAAATAGTTAACTTTAAAACACAGAATATGAAGAAACAAGAACAGATTGATTTCGAATCAATGAAGAAGCAAGCCCTTGAGCAGTTTCGTTCGGGCAAAAGTCTAACAGGTAAAGGCGGTGCTTTTGCACCACTATTTAAACAATTTCTTGAAGCTGCGTTAGAATCTGAGCTGGAGGAACATTTGTCATCAGAAGAAGAATCTGGCACCAACCGCAAGAATGGCAAGGTGAAGAAGACAATTAAAACCAGCGATGGAGCTATTGAACTGGTTACAAGCAGAGACCGTAATGGCAATTTTGAGCCTGAAATTGTAAGGAAACGGGAGACAATATTAGCTGATAGCTTACAAGACCGCATTATAGGCATGTATGGGATAGGAATGAGTCTTAGGGACATATCCAATCACATCAAGGAGATGTATGATATGGACATCTCTCATGATACACTCAGCAGCATTACGGAGCGTATTATGCCATTAATTAAAGAATGGCAGAGTAGACCTTTGGATGAGCTTTATTGCATTGTATGGATGGATGCTATCCACTATAAAGTAAAGGAGCAAGGCAAAGTGAAAAGCCGTGCTGTGTATAATATTCTGGGTATTAGTAAGGAAGGGAAAAAAGATCTGCTGGGTGTCTATGTGTCTGAAAATGAGGGAGCTAATTTTTGGCTTAGTGTGCTTACCGATTTAAATAACAGAGGCGCTAAGGATATCCTAATTGCCTGTATTGACAACTTGACTGGTTTTGAACAGGCGATAAATGCCATATTCCCAAAAACTGAGGTACAAAGCTGTGTAGTTCACCAGATACGCAATTCATTAAAGTATATAGCTTCAAAAGACCAGAAGGAATTTCTGTCAGAATTGAAGCCAGTTTACAAGGCTCCAACAAGGGAACTCGCGGAAATGAACCTCGAAAGTCTAAGTGAAAAATGGCGTAAAAAGTACCCAGTTGTAATCAAATCATGGGAAGACAATTGGCATAAATTGTCCACATATTTCAAATACACCGAGGATATAAGACGTATCATATACACCACAAACACCATTGAAGGGTTCCATCGTCAGGTCAGGAAAGTAACCAAGAACAAAGGCGTTTTCCCCTCTGATGATGCATTGTTGAAGCTGGTTTACCTGGCATACCGAAACATCAGCAAGAAATGGACCCAGCCACTTCACAACTGGAGTCTGACCGTTTCTCAATTGTCAATCCATTTTGAAGGAAGACTTAAGCTGATGTAAAAAGGGGGCTTCGCCCAGGTTTTCAAAGGCATAGGCCGAATGAATAGTCATGCGTATATTTGCAAAAAACCAACTCAAATTACTTCGAATTGGCTCTATTCTATCGGATCAGGATATCCCTTGATTGGTTGCTCCCCAGCAGTGCCAATCTCCGTTTTTCCTGATAAATTAAATATAGTAAAATTATTAGTTGACACAGTTCATTTTACACTCCCCCCTCTTTATAGTTTTTCTCTGTTTCTTCTTTTTCAGCCTTTTCTTTATTATATTTTTTAAGAATTTGAATA
>RGEC01000311.1 GCA_009918425.1 Bacteroidota bacterium | reverse complement strand
CTCGTGGAGGCTATGGCGGAGTTATCAAAGTTAATGTTAACGGAGATAACCAAACTGGAATCTACGCTGCACAGACTGCGGTTACACCTATTGCTGGTGTTGCTGCATCATCGTTGTCGGTTGCATCAAATGTTATTTCGACAGTTCCGGACACGGGAACTTCCTCAACAGCTTTGATTCTTGCTCCCGATACCGTTACCACTCAAATGGCCACTGTAACTTACCTCGTTTGGTGGGATACAGATCGAAGCGCTGGTTCATCACCAAATACTGGTGATTTGACGGCAAACGTCACATGTACTGTAGCTGGCGCTCCTACATCATTTAGTTTGTCTAGCAGCAGTGCATCTGTTGCGGCTACTGAATCTGCAACCTTTACTGTTACACCAAAGGATGCAAACGGAGTAACTACACTTCTTAATCAGACAGATACCTTTACGGTGACTTCTGGCTCAGGAACAGCATCTTCTACAGCGAAGATTGCCACAGGTATTGAACGGACAGATGCCACAACTGGCGCACGTCTAGGACTCTACTTGATAGGTGGAAATGTGCCGCAATCGAAGTCTGGTGCGGTTCGAAATACAATCAACGGTGCTAACCAAACTTCTGCTGCGTCAGGTTCAACTGTTGCAACAGCTGCAACGGTTACTCTAGGCAATACTCATGCTGATGGTATTTCAGCAGGTAATTCAGATTCACCAAACGTTACTGCAAACGGTGACACCGTCACCGCTACTGGTGCATTTACTGTCAACGTGACTAACACCGCTGCAACCTCTACAACATTTACTGTTGCAGGTTCAGGACTTCTTGCTGGTGCTACTTCTGCAACCTTTACTTTGACCACCCAGAGCTTTGTCTTTGGTACTGGTTGGGGTGTTGGTTCAGCAGCAGCTATCGGTGCTGGTGGATCTTCAGGTGCGGCCGTAGCTGGCGCTGGATTGATTGACTCAAACCAGACTGCAGCATGGAACTCGCCTGATAAGACAGGTACTGCGGCATCACCTGCTGCTCTTAACGGAACTCCTGCAACAGCTTCAGATACTGTCTATGTCAGCACTGCAAAGAAGGCAGTGACCTTGACATGGCAGCTCTCTGCAGCAGGCACATTCCCTGTCACCGTAGAAGCTGTTTCAACAACCAGTAGCACACCTGCTGGTATTACGCTTGAAACAGTCAATATCAACTCAGGAACAGATACCCAGACCACACTCACATTGACTGCAACAGCGCCTGTTGCTGGACAGTCATACAAAGTGACTTGGAAGTCTGCAGCGACTACTTCTGTCTCTGCAACATTTAGTTACATCGATCCTGTTGTTAATGCAACATATGGATCAGTAACCCTTAATCCAGCATCTGCTGGTAAGGCCCTTGCTGCTTCAACCGTTACAACCATTGCAACCATTAAAGATCAGTTCAACTCCCCAGTATCTGGTGCAGTTGTTCTCTGGTCACAGACTGGACGCAATGCAACGCTCTCTGAAGTCTCCAAGACGACAGATAGCAACGGTGAATCTTCATATGGATTTACAGATGATGGACTACCTGCAACAACCACATCAGAAGTAGTTTCTGCTCGCGCAGGAACTGCAGGTTCTGGTGGTTATACCTCATC
>RGEC01000032.1 GCA_009918425.1 Bacteroidota bacterium | reverse complement strand
AATTGTCCGTCGGCAGTATGGCAAAAAACAAATCATTTGCGGTTCAAGGAATAAACATATCTATTTTTAAAGAAGGAGATTTTGACTTTATCTCGCTGACAGACATGGTGAAAGCCAAGGACGGTGATTTTTTCATTTCTGATTGGCTGAGGAATAGAAATACGGTTGAGTTTTTAGGCATTTGGGAAACTGTTTACAATCCGAATTTTAATTATGGCGAATTTGCCATAATTAAAAGCCAGGCTGGTTTAAACAACTATAAAATCAGTGTTAAAGAATGGGTGGAAAAGACAAACGCTATTGGACTTAAAGCATCAGCAGGAAGATATGGAGGAACTTTTGCCCATAGTGATATCGCTTTTGAATTTGGAATGTGGATCAGTGCGGAATTTAAAATTTATCTAATCAAAGAGTTTCAGCGATTAAAGGCAGATGAAAACAATCGCCTTAAATTGGAATGGAACCTTCAGCGCACCCTTGCTAAAGTTAATTACCATATACATACAGATGCAATAAAGGAAAGGCTGTTGCCGGTTACATTGACAAAAGCCCAGATTAATTATGTCTATGCCAATGAGGCCGACATGCTTAATGTAGCTTTATTTGGAATGACATCAAGGGAGTGGAGAGAGCGCAATGACGATAAAGCCGGGAATCTTAGAGATTGGGCAACTGTAGAACAATTGGTTGTACTTTCAAACCTTGAAAGTATCAATGCTGTTCTGATTCAACAAGGTTTGCAACAGAGTGAAAGATTGCAGCAATTGAATCTGGTGGCCAATGCACAAATGAAATCATTACTGAATAATAAACAACTGGGGAAGTTAAAAAAATAGCAGATTCTATACACGAATAACATTTAAAGCATAGTTGTTGGTCTTGGGGTTAATGCGTTTTGGGTTATATCATTTTTATTAGGTCAAATCTGCCCGCAAATCGGGCAATCTTCCGCTTTATGCCCACGCGCCGGACAGTATTTTCTTCCAAAGAAGATAATCTGCAGGTGCAGTTTATTCCAGGTTTCCTTGGGGAACAATCTTTTCAGGTCTTTTTCGGTTTGCTCCACGTTTTTGCCACTGCTCAGTTTCCAGCGCTGAGCCAGCCGATGAATGTGTGTGTCTACCGGAAATGCAGGGTGCCCGAATGCCTGGCTCATTACCACGCTTGCAGTTTTATGTCCCACCGCAGGTAAGGCCTCCAGTGCTTCGAAAGATTCAGGGACCTTGCCATTGTGTTTTTCAATGATAATCTGAGACAATCCGTATATGCCTTTGCTTTTCATGGGCGAAAGACCGCAGGGCTTGATGATTTCTCGGATTTCCTCTACGCTCAGCTTTACCATGTCATAAGGATTATCGGCTTTGGCAAACAGCGACGGCGTAATTTGATTTACCCGTTCATCCGTGCATTGGGCACTAAGCAATACTGCAATTAGTAATGTGTATGCATCCCTGTGATCCAGCGGAACCGGCGTTTCAGGGAAAAGCAGCTCCAGGGTTTCGGCAATGAATGCCACGCGTTCTTTTTTGTTCATTTTCAAAACAGGCAATAATGATGTTCTTCTGTGAAGGGAATGTTGAGTGTTTGGAAAAATGCCTTTTCTGCTTCCATATTCAGGGTTTTTCCAATCAGTCCGGCCAAGGCCATACCTAGGTTATCTGTTTTATCATCGATGCCCGCGGCTTCAGTTATGATTCCTTTATGAACTGTCATTGTAATGTTAACAGACTTATTGTATAAAATCACTTCTTTCTCAACGCGGTAGGCGGGAGAATAGCCCAATACCCATGCGTTGGTGTCGTATTTGCTGTTTTGGAGTTTCTGTGCAGAGGCGACTTCTTCCGATGTTAATTCCAAGGGTAAATAACCATGTTTTGTTGTGAATCCTGATGCCAGGGCATCTATAAATGAAGAGACATCTTCAATTTCCGTATAGGGCTTGATGTTACAAACGGCACTGCGCACACTTTTCACGGCTTTGCTTTCGTATTGGCCTCTGCTGTGCAATGCTTCGCCCAGTGTAGTTAGTTTACTGTCAAAAAGAAGGGTCCCGTGGTGCAACACCCTTCGGTTTTTCTGGTCAAGATGCTCGGCATTGCCGCTGATTTTAAAACCATTAAGGAGTAAATCATTCCTCCCGCTGTATTCTGCATGAACCCCCAAATCGGTAAGCACGTCCATCATCGGGTCCAGAAATTTGCGAAAGTTGATATTCAGCTCTTCGTGGGGTTTCAGGGATTGAATGAAGGTAAAATTCACATTGCCTTCATCGTGATAAACAGTGCCACCGCCGCTTAGTCTGCGTGCAAGATCAATATTGTTCTTTTTACAATATCCATAATTGGCTTCCCCGCAAAGATTCTGGTGCTTGCCGCACACCACCGCGGAATGGCTTTGCCAAAGCATCAGTATATCTTCATTGTTACCATGCAACAACACATCTTCCAGTGCAAGATTGAAGTAAACGTCTTTACTTTTGTTGATAATCAGGCGCATGGGCCTTAGGATTGGGCAGGGTTTTTCCTGCGAAGCTCAAAGTTTTTACCCAGATATACTTTCCGCACGAGCTCATCATTGGCCAGTTCTTCGGCAGTCCCCTGTTTCAGCAGTTTACCTTCAAACAAAAGATAGGCGCGGTCAGTAATGGACAGGGTTTCCTGCACATTGTGGTCGGTAATGAGTATGCCGATATTTTTATCTTTTAGCTTGGAAACAATGCCCTGTATATCTTCAACAGCAATGGGATCTACACCGGCAAAGGGTTCGTCCAGCAGAATGAATTTAGGGTCGGTCGTCAGTGCGCGGGCGATTTCGGTTCGGCGTCTTTCACCCCCGGACAGCACTTTCCCTTTGTTTTTACGCACCCGGTTTAGCCCAAATTCTTCCAGCAAAGACTCCAGTTTCTCATTTTGTGCCTCTTTGCTCAGCGTGGTCATTTGCAGTATGGATTTGATATTGTCTTCCACACTCAATTCCCTGAATACTGAAGCTTCCTGTGGCAAATAACCAATACCCAATTGTGCACGCTTGTACATGGGTAACGAAGTAATTTCTGTCTCATCCAGACGTATGGAACCCTCATCCGGTCGCACCAGGCCCACAACCATATAGAATGTGGTAGTTTTACCAGCACCGTTAGGTCCAAGCAGCCCTACAATCTCTCCCTGATTCACTTCTACAGAAACGTCGTTCACGACTTTTTTGGAGCCGTATTGTTTCAATAGGTTGTGACTGCTAAGGCGCATGCTACAAAAATACAACACAACAATGGCAAACCGGATGAATGGGTTATAAAAAGCGTAACTTCGCAATCCGGGTCGATGAAAAAGCATGTATGCCATCTCAGTTCTGTGCATGTGGCCACCGATACGCGTATTTTTTACCGGTATTGTTCGCATTTATCTCAAAAGTATAAGGTAACTTTAATTGCGGTTCATCCTAAAGATGAACATTTACAAGGTATACATATCGTACCATTCCAACGCTTTAAAAACAAACTGCTGCGTGTTTTTTTTACCTGGATTTTAATGTTTTTTAAAGCGATTCGCACCCCTGCTGACCTCTATCATCTCCACGATCCTGAACTGATTCCCTGTGGCTTGCTATTGCGTTTTCTGGGCAAAAAAGTGGTGCTTGATATCCATGAAAATGTAGCGGAAGACATTTTCGATAAACCCTGGATTCCGGCGAAGAAAATACTGTATGCCTGTTTTCATTTTTTTGAGAAAAAGGCCGTAAAAAGATTTCCTATTATTCTGGCTGAACACAGCTATGAACCGCGATATAAAAAGATGGGAGGTAAACCGCAAAACCAACCGTATCTTTTATATGGGTATCTTGCTGGAATCCCGTGGATTGCAGCAGGTTGCGGAGGCATTGTACATACTGAAAAAACAAGGCCACTTACTGCAGTTTGATGTAGTGGGTGAGTTGTATTCTTCGCTGGAAAAACAGCTTCATGCACTGCCTTTTTGGGGTGAAGTTTCAGAGCAAATTCAATTTCACGGAAGGTTAACCCTGGAAAAAGGGTACGCCATAAGCCGCAATGCAGCCGTGGGAATGTGCATCATTCAGCCCATGAAAAACAGTGTAGGCAGTTACCCTACCAAAATGTTTGAATACATGGCCATTGGTTTGCCACAGGTAACCTCTGACTTTCCTTTATATCGAAGTGTAGTGGAAGAAAACGATGTAGGAATATGCGTAAACCCCAGTAATCCTTCTGAAATCGCAGCGGCCATATTATCTGTTTTGCAGCATCCGGAACAGGCTGAAAACATGCAACAAAATGGTTTGCAGGCCGCGCATAAATACCCTTGGTCAGGCGAAATGGAGAAGGTGTATTCGCTTTACAGCCGCCTACTCTCATAAGTTTACAGCCGCATGAACCAATTTGGCAATTTGCAGCCCTACCTTTGCGTTATAATTCCGGTGAGAAAAATACTGCCTGTTATAATGCTGCTAATGATGCTGGCTGCCTGCCGCAAAGAGCCGTTTTTTGAAGGCAAAACAACCCTGAAACTCGCTGCGGATACAGTTTGGTTTGATACCGTCTTTACGCGTCAGACCGGTAGCACGTATCCCATAAGTGTAACACAGATAACCTGGATAAAAAACCCTGAAAGTCAGGCTGTGAAAGCCTCATTTCGTTTGGGTGGAGGCACAAATTCAGCTTACCGTATCAATGTTGATGGCATTCCCGGTCCATTAATAAAGGAGGTGGAGATTCCTGCCAAAGACAGTGTGTTTGTTTTTGTGCAATGCAGCCTGGAAGCCAATGGACAATCAGGTCCTGCGCTGGTGCTGGACTCCCTGATGATACAGGTGAATGGAGGTGAGCAGAAAATGTTTTTGGGAGCCTATGGATGGGATGCTCATTACTTCAGGGCGGCATCGTTGCCCTGCGGCAGTTTCTGGGATGACAAAACAAAGCCCTATGTGATTGTTGACAATGCTCTTGTGCCCGCGGGATGTACTTTCACCATCAAAGAAGGTGTGCAGGTGTATTGTTCTGCGCGCAGCACTTTGTATGTTGCCGGAAAACTATTGGTGGAAGGCACACCCGGAAGCAGGGTGCTTTTCACCGGCGATAAACCGGTTTCACCGGCGCGAACCCTGCCGAATCAGTGGGTGGGATTGTATTTTACGGTGGGCAGTGCCGGCAATAGCATTAAAAACGCTGATATACAAAATGCCGCCATCGGCATTCGCGTGGATTCTCTGCCTGTGGGCAGTCCGGATAACCTGGTGCTGGAAAACACCCGGGTTCAGTATTGCGGACAGGCTTGTCTGGCGGGTATCACAGCCCATATCCGGGCTACAAACTGCCTGTTTGCCCAAACAGGAAGTTACAGTTTTCTGGGTCTATTGGGTGGAAAATACGATTTCAGGCATTGCACGTTTGCTTCCTATGTGAACTATACCACCAGGCAGGACGGGCACTTTGCCCTTACCAATACGCTGCGCGACGGCAATGGGAAAATTCTGGATACCAAACCGCTGGAGTGTAATACATACAACTCGGTTATTTATGGAGATTTACAGGAGGAACTGCTCATTGACAAGGGCGGAAGTGCTGCTTTTATTACCGATTTTTCGGGCAATCTGATGAAAAGTAAATCTAAACCCTTTGCCACCAGCAATACATACAACCGCGATCCACTGTTTAAAAATATAAATTCCGGCGATTTTGCCCCCGATACATTGTCTCCTTTGCACAACGCAGGTATTCTGCTCTCCCCGCCTATAACTACAGATCTGAACGGGAAACCCCGCATCGGCTTGCCCGATATTGGGGCATTTGAACGGCCTGAATAGTCAGCCTCGTTTCTGTTTGAAGAATGTTTGCATAAGTGCAGCACATTCATCTGCCAACACACCCCCTGAAACCTGCGTTTTTTTACCCAGCAAATCCTTGCTGATGCGGGTAAATCCGGTTTTGGGTTCTTCTGCGCCAAACACAATTTTGTGGAAACGGGCCCATTTGATGGCACCTGCGCACATCAGACAGGGTTCAATGGTAATGTACAGCGTGCATTCATCGAGAAACTTGCTGTTTAGGTAGGTAGCAGCCGCCGTAATGGCCAGCATTTCTGCATGGGCGGTCACGTCGTTGAGTTTCTCGGTCTGGTTGTAGCCTTTTCCAATAATGGTATTTTCGTAAACCACTACCGCACCGATGGGTATTTCATTTTCCTGCATGGCTTTTTGGGCTTCTGACAGGGCTTTTTGCATGAAATATTCGTCGGTGAAAACTTCCATGACGCAAAGATGCGCTCAATCTTCTTTTTTTTAGCAGATTTTGAAATCTTGTCATTAACATTGTTGTTCTATTTACATGAACATCGGAATTGTGTGTTATCCCACCTTTGGTGGAAGCGGGGTTTTAGCCACAGAACTGGGTAAAGCGCTTGCCACACGAGGACATCAGGTACATTTCATCAGCTACAACCAGCCGGCTCGCCTTGATTTTTTTACGGAAAACGTTTTTTATCATGAAGTGAGCATACTCAAATATCCGCTGTTTGAATATGCACCCTATGAAACAGCCCTGGCAGGGGTGATTGTGGATGTAGTTAAAACCGCCAATCTGGATGTTTTGCATGTGCACTATGCCATTCCGCATGCTTCTGCAGCTTTGCTCGCCAAATCGATATTGTCTGAAGAAGGCCTCGAAATACCTGTTATTACTACCCTGCACGGAACCGATATTACGCTGGTGGGCCGTGAGGCAACATTTGAGCCCGTAGTCAGCTGGAGCATCAACCAGTCGGATGCCGTTACCGCTGTCTCACAAAGTTTGAAAAACGATACCCTGGAGCATTTTAAGATCAAGCGCGAAATTGACGTGGTGCCCAATTTTATTGATTTTACAAGATTCAATAAAAAACCCAAAGAACATTTCAAGAAGGCCATTGCGCCCAATGGCGAAAAAATATTGGTGCATACCTCCAATTTTCGTAAGGTAAAGCGGGTAGAGGATGTGGTCTCTGTGTTTTGCCTGGTGAATCAGAAAATACCATCCCGGCTGTTGATGATCGGTGATGGCCCGGAGCGCAGCCACATTGAAAAAATAAGCCGTGAAATGGAATGTCATGGCAGCATTACCTTTTTGGGTAAGCAGGAGGCCGTAGAGGAAATTTTATCGGTTTGTGATCTCTTTATTTTGCCATCTGAAACAGAAAGCTTTGGACTGGCAGCGCTGGAAGCCATGGCATGTGAGGTGCCTGTTATCAGCAGCAATGCAGGGGGGATTCCCGAAGTGAATGTGCATGGCGTAACCGGTTATTTAAGCAATGTAGGCGATGTGGCTGATATGGCCAACAATGCGATGAAAATACTGGGGAATGAGGAAGTGTTAAAAACTTTCAAATTCAATGCACTTCAGCGCGCCAAAGAATTTGACCTAGATAAAATCATGAATGATTATCTGGAAATTTACAGGCGGTGTTTAAATCCCTGAATTATCCGGAATGGGTATTTCGCCCCGTACTTTCTTTCAAGAACTTTAAAGCAATTCCAATCTGGTTCTCTACGGTTTTGGTGCTAATGTCCATGATTTCTGCAATCTCTTTGTAGCTTAGATCAAACATACGGCTTAGCAAAAAAACCTGTTTGCATTTGGCAGGAAGTTGCTCTATAAGCCGGGTAATATGATTTTGAAGTTCTTTACCTTCCAGTATACGGTCAGCGGAATGTTCAGGGGATACTGCCAAAAATTCATCCGGCATATCTGCAAATGGCAGTCTTGCTTTTTTGATATGGTTTAAGCAGCGGTTTTTTACGGCTGTGAACAGGTAATTTTTTAATGAATCATCCAGAATCAGCAGTTGCTGTTTTTCCCAAATAGTCACGAAAACATCATTCACAATCTCATCGGCATCCTCATGGTTTTTTACAATGGAAGCCGCAAAGCTGCTCAAACCGGGCCTGAAGCGCACATAAAGTGCATGAAACTGAGTTTGTTTGGCCGACACCGCTACAAATATACAAAAGCCCGATAATCGGACTTTTAATTGCCCATATCGCTTAGGAACTGGATGCGCATCAGTTGAAGCTCTTCGTGCGTAAACTCACCATCGAAGTGGTTGAATGCCATTTCCAGATTATCCTCCTGTGCACCCCTGAAATAATCAAAAATTTCATCCTGCAAATCCTCATCCAGGAACTGGTTCAGAAAATAACGCAAATTTAGTTTGGTGCCTGTATTCACAATCTGTTCGAGCTCATCCACCAGTTCGCCAAACTCAATGCCCAGTTGCTTGGCCATTTCCATTAGATCCACTTTTTTATCGATATTCAGGATAATGCTGACCTTCTTGGCTGATTTTTCGGCATTTCCTTTCAGCACTATATCTTGCGGACGCTCTATATTATTTTCTTTGACAAACGCGGCTATGTAGTTGATAAACGGCTCACCGAATTTGATGGCTTTATTTTTACCAACCCCGTTAATATTTGACAGTTCATCCAGGGTGATAGGGTATTTGGTAGCCATATCTTCCAGGCTTGGATCCTGAAAAATAACGTAGGGAGGAAGACCTTTATCCTTGGCCACTTTTTTACGTAAATCTTTCAGATGTCCGAAAAGTTCTTCATCGCAGACACTTTCCATTTTAAAACTCTCGAAATCATCTTCGCTTACGCTTTCAAACTCCGTATCTACAGCCATTTCATGTTTCACCGGTTTGGCCAGAAATTCCATTCCATGGTCCGAAACACTGAGTAAACCATATTTTTCAATGTTTTTGTTCAGGTAATTGTGCACCAGTGCAAGGCGCATCACAGATTTCCAGAATACTTTGTCTTTTTCTTTCCCGCAGGCGAAAAGGGGCAATTCATCGTGTTTGTAGTCTTTGATGCTATCTATGCGTTTGCCGATGATAAAGTTTACCACATGGGTCATGGAGAATTCCCCGTTTAGTGCTTTCAATGCGTTTAGGGCTGTTACCACATCCTGGGTTACCTCTGTTTTGGGTTTAGGATGCGCGCAATTGTCGCACATGTGGTTGCAATCTGATTCGGCAAAGTTTTCTCCGAAATAATGCAGTAGCAATTTGCGTCTGCACTGGCTACTTTCGGCAAAAGCGGCCGTTTCGGCTATCAGAAGCCCCCCGATTTCCTGTTCGGCCACCGGTTTATCCTTCATGAATTTTTCCAGCTTCTCTATGTCATTGGGGTTATAGAAAAGCAGGCAGTCACCGCGCAGTCCGTCGCGTCCGCCACGTCCGGTTTCCTGGTAGTAACCTTCCAGGCTTTTGGGTACATCGTAGTGGATTACAAAGCGCACATCGGGCTTGTCAATACCCATGCCAAATGCAATGGTAGCCACAATCACGTTGCAATCTTCCATCAAAAACGCATCCTGATGTCCGGCGCGGGTTTTGGCATCCAGTCCGGCGTGGTAAGGAAGGGCTTTAATGCCATTCATCTGAAGCATTTCGGCAATTTCTTCCACTTTTTTGCGGCTCAGGCAATAAATAATGCCCGAACTGTTTCCGCGATTTTTTATGAAAGATAAAATATCCTTGTGAACCTGATCTTTTCTGCCTTTCGGACGAACCTCATAATACAGATTGGAGCGGTTAAAGGACGATTTAAACAATTTTGCATCCAGCATACCCAGGTTTTTCTGAATATCGTGCTGGACTTTTGGTGTAGCTGTAGCCGTTAGTGCCAGAATGGGCACATCATCAATGGCTTTCACCATTTGCTTTATGCGGCGGTATTCGGGTCTGAAATCATGCCCCCATTCGCTGATACAATGGGCTTCATCTACGGCTACGAAAGATATTTTGATGCCGCGCAACAGTTCCAGCGTTTCGTCTTTTTTCAGGGTTTCAGGGGCTACATACAGCAGTTTGGTGCTGCCGGATGTAACATCTTCCACCACCTGTGTAAAATCTGCTTTGCTGAGGGAAGAGTTTAAAAAATGCGCCAGTGCACTGCTGCTGGAGAATCCACGAATGTTGTCAACCTGATTTTTCATCAGGGCGATGAGCGGAGAAATAACGATGGCAGTGCCTTCCATCATCACTGCCGGAAGCTGATAACAAAGGGATTTTCCTGCACCGGTAGGCATAATTACAAAGCAATCATTGCCTTGCAGGATATGATTAATTACCGCTTCCTGATTGCCTTTGAAGCTGTCGAAGCCGAAGAATTCCTTAAGGGTGCGTCTTGCGTCGGTTTGTGTTTCCTCTGCAACGCCCATTGCCGTGCTCATAGATAAAGTAAGTGCTTTCAGTGAGTAAATTTAACGTATAGGCGGCAATTTTGTTAGTTAATTATTAAATTTTTTTAATCTTCTTTGTCAGTTAAACCCACATGCTAATGCAAAATTTAAGTTAGTTTTGCATCACAAAACCTGTTCGTTTGACACAGACCAAGGCAAATTTAATAAAAAGTTACGGTATTCAGGCCATAACCGATGAAATAAATTCATTGGCAGTATTGCCTCAATATGTAGATGACTCTTTTTGTAGTCTGGTAGCGCTTTTGCTTGATTCAAGCGGCCGTGCCGTAGTAACCGGCATAGGTAAAAGTGCAATCATTGCCCAGAAAATGGTGGCAACCATGAACAGTACAGGACAGCCTGCTGTATTTATGCATGCCGCCGATGCCATACATGGAGATTTGGGAATCATACAGCCGGGTGATGTGGTTATAGCCATTTCAAAAAGTGGTAATACCCCTGAAATAAAGGTGTTGGCACCTTTGTTAAAGTCGTTTGGTAATAAGCTAGTAGCAATGGTTGGAAACATTCAGAGCGAACTGGCGGCGCAGGCCGATATTGTTATCAATACAACAGTAGATAAGGAAGCCTGTCCGAACAATCTGGCCCCTACCACCAGTACTACCGCACAGCTGATAATGGGGGATGCCATCGCCATTGCACTGCTCCGAATGCGCAACTTCAGCGGCAACGATTTCAGTAAATACCATCCCGGTGGTGCGCTCGGTAAGAAGTTATACCTGCGCTGTGGCGATATTGCGGCCAGAAATGATAAGCCTGCCGTATCTACTTCTGCTTCTGTGAATGAAGTAATTGTATGCATCAGTAAAAACCGGCTGGGTGCAGCTGCCGTGCTGGACGAGAGCGGTTTGTTGATGGGCATCATCACCGATGGCGATATCCGCAGGATGCTTGAAAAACACAGCAACTTACAGGGCCTTACGGCAACCGACATTATGTCAAAATCACCAAAAACCCTGGATGCCGAAACCCTCGCCGTAGAAGCGGTTGAGTGGATGAGCCGTCAAAAAATATCCCAAATTATTATTCTGCGTGACGGGAAATACGCAGGAATGGTACATTTGCACGACCTAAATAGAGAGGGATTGTTATGAGCGAAAACAAGCATCATTACGTATTGATAATGGCCGGTGGCATCGGAAGCCGATTCTGGCCCGTCAGCCGTAAAAGTCTGCCCAAGCAGTTCATAGACATATTAGGCACCGGTGATTCGCTTATTTCTCAGACCTATAAGCGTTTTTGTCAGGTAGTTCCTCAGGAAAATATATTCATTGTTACAAACCATGAATATACATCGCTGGTGAAAGAACATGTTCCCGGCATTTCCGATACCCGCATATTAAAAGAACCTCAGGCACGCAATACGGCTCCTTGTATTGCCTATGCAAGCCGAATAATACACAGTATTGATCCCGATGCGGTATGCGTGGTGGCCCCCAGTGACCATCTCATTACCCACGAAGCAGAGTTTTTCCGTATCATCAATGAGGCTTATGCATTTGCCGGAAATTATAACCACCTGCTCACCCTGGGCATTAAACCTACACGCCCCGACACCGGTTACGGATATATTCAATACAATACCATTCCGGGAGATGCTGGTTTTTACGAGGTAAAAACCTTCACCGAAAAGCCCAACGAGGAACTGGCACAAACATTTATTGAAAGCGGTGAGTTTTTATGGAATGCCGGCATTTTTGTATGGAATGTGAAAGCCATTTTACAGCGGATAGAGCAGTATTTACCCGAGGTGCATCAGTTGTTTTCGGAGGTGGATTTTGCTCAGGAAAATTATTTCGATGCCCTGGAAGTGGCTTACGGACAGTGTCCCAGTATTTCAATAGATTATGGTATCATGGAAAAGGATGACAGTGTTTATGTATACCCCGCTACCTTTGGCTGGAATGACCTTGGCACCTGGAAAAGCCTTTGGGATGTGAGTCGTCACAACGAACATGATACTGCCGCCATTGGCAAAGGCATTCACACCTACGAAACCTCAGATTCACTGGTGTTTTCCAATACGGACCGCATTGTAATTACCCATGGCCTTGAAAACGTGGTAGTGGTTGATAGTCCCGATGTAGTGCTGGTGATGCACAAAGACAAGGAACAGGAACTGCGACAGATTGTCATCGACATGCGCGACAAATACAAGGGCAACCTCACCTGATTTTGTGGGGAAAACTTGTGGGTTGTGAATTTGCAAAAGCTTTTTTATATTTGCATTGCTGTCGTGCTGATAGCGGCAGCCCAACTGTTACGCGCTTCTATATACCAACATCCTGGCCATGCTTCACAGCGTGGCCTTGATTTTTTAAGGGCAACCCACGCATGAATCCCCGCCTCAAAGCACTTACCTACCTGCATATTGCCGTTTTTCTGTGGGGCTTTACCGCTATTCTGGGCAAGCTCATTTCTTATAATTCCCTGAATCTGGTGTGGCACCGCATGCTCATTACCGCCGTTGTGTATTTCTGCATACCGGCGGTATGGAAAGGCGTTTCGGGATTGTCGCGCAAAGACTGGCTCATATTTCTGGGAATTGGTGTGATTGTGGCCTTGCATTGGCTCACCTTTTACGGCAGCATCAAACTGGGCAACAGTGCCAGTGTGACCCTTGCCTGTCTGGGCTCTGCGAGTTTTTTCTCTGCCGTCATCGATCCGTTGATTAACCGAAAGCGCATGCGCATGCAGGAACTGCTGATGGGCTTGCTGGTTATCGTAGGCATTCTCATTATCCATGATGCACTGAGTACTGCCCCCGCCAACCATACCGATTACACGGGCGCCATTGCTACCGGAATTGTCAGTGCTGCACTGGCTGCGCTGTTTACGGCACTCAACAAGCGCAACATAGAAAGGGCCTCTTCCCTCAGTATTTCCGCCATAGAAATGCTTTCAGGCGCGGTTTTGCTGAGTGTGGTTTTTCCAATGATGGCAGATGCCCATGCCACATGGATTCCGGGATTCAATCCCGAACAGGGCAACTATGATTTGCTTTGGATTCTCTTGCTGGCCCTGGTGTGCACCAATTTAACCTTTTACCTGGGCACCTTTGCCCTGAAAGAAATATCGGCATTTACAGCCAATCTGTCCGTAAACCTGGAGCCGATTTATGGAATTGTACTCGGTGCCTTGATATTTAAGGAACATACGGCCCTGAATTTGGAATTTTATTTAGGTGCTGCCATGATATTGGTTTCGGTTTTTTTGCAAACTTTTCTGGAATATCGCCAACGTAAAAATACAGCATTGTAAAAACTACCCCATGAATACCATAGACGACATCATACGCGCCCGCAGGAGCCATTTTGTAAAAGAATTTAATGGATTGCCTGTCCCCGAAGAAGTAATCCAAAAGTTGCTGGAAAATGCGCGCTGGGCACCCAGTCACAAACTTACCCTGCCCTGGGTATTCCGGGTTTTTGAGGGAGCAGAAAAAAATACCTTATGCCAGGCTATGGAACGGTATTACCTGGAGCAAACCCCGGTAGAACAATTTAATGAGGCCAAACTGGCCAAAATCAGGTCATACGCTTTCAAAATATCCCATATTATTTCCATTGGCTTTGTGCCCTCGGGGAAAGTGCCTGAATGGGAGGAGCTGGCTGCCACAGCCATGGCGGTGCAGAACATATATTTAACCCTCACTTCACATCCTCATGCAGCGGGCTACTGGACCACCGGCAACGGGGCCGGCACTGATTTCATGAAACAACAGACCGGGTTGCCTGAAAACGGTAAACAACTCGGGTTTTTCTTTGTGGGAATGGTGGATGAAAAGCGCCACGATGCGGAGCGCCCGCATCGTCAGTAGGCCTTGGCAAAAACAACCCGCCTACTGCTGGGCTTACCGCTCAGGATGCAGGTCCCGGATTCCTCCGCAGCATCCAAAGGAATGCAGCGAATGGTGGCCTTGGTCATTTCTTTTATTTTTTCTTCGGTTTCGCCCGTTCCGTCCCAGTGGGCCAGGGCAAATCCGTTGCGGTTCTCCACGATGTCCACAAACTCTTCCCAGGTATTGGCGTTCCAGGTTTTACCGGAACGCAATT
>RGEC01000310.1 GCA_009918425.1 Bacteroidota bacterium | reverse complement strand
TGTGAATTGTGTCTTTCATAAGTTGAAACAGAAACCCGCCAAGCCCTTTTATTTTGGTACCCAAGGAGAAAAACGCATTTTTGGGTTGCCCGGAAATCCGGCTTCGGTGCTAACCTGCTGGTATGCGTGGATCAGGCCCTATATGCTGAAGGCTGCCGGCGTTCCTGATTTCAGAATTTATCAGACAGCAATCCTTGAAAATAATTACCGTCAAAAACAGGGTTTGACACATTTTGTGAAAGCCATTGTAGAAAGTGGTAGGGTTCGGGTGCTGGCAGGGCAGGAGAGTTACCGCATGGATGCGTTTACCGATGCCAATTGTTTTATCAAAACCGGGGCAGATATCGAGGAATTGAGAGCGGGGGAAACGGTTCAAATTATTCTTTTTGAATAATGTCGGTTGAATGGATGTACCTCGGGTTTGCTATCGTAGCGTTTTTATATGCAGGGGTAGGACATGGTGGCGGTAGCGGATACCTGGCTGTAATGGCCCTTTGCAGTTATTATGCATACCTGGCTCGTCCGGATGCGCTGGTACTGAATCTGGTGGTTTCCGGTGCCGCATTTCTGCAGTTTTACAGGGGCGGCTACTTTAAACTGCGCGATTTTCTCTGGCTGGCCGGTTTTTCTGTTCCTATGGCATTTCTGGGCGGGCTCATGCCTATTGATGATGACTTGTACAAAAAGATCTTGGGTGTAATGCTTTTGTCAGCCTCCGTATTGACGGTTTTCAGGCCTGCGGAACCCAAAATGGTGAAACAAATTCCTGTGTCGGCGGCAGCAGGCATCGGTGCCATCATCGGTTTTGTAAGCGGTTTAACCGGCATCGGCGGTGGTGTATGGCTTTCGCCCATAATGTTGCTGGCCGGGTGGGCGAGACAGAAAGAGACAGCAGCCCTTAGTTCAGCATTTATCTTTGTGAATAGCCTGAGCGGTCTGCTGGGCTGGATAAAAACCGACAAGCCATGGGATGAAAATTTGCCCTTTATGATTGTTGTTGTTCTAGTATCAGGTGTTTTAGGAGCATGGCTGGGTGCTGCCAGATATCGTTCCTCTGCCATGAAGTGGCTGTTAGCCCTGGTGCTGGGTATTGCAGCGGTGAAGTTGTTGTTGGTATAAAAGAAACAAGCTCAACCGTTATCTTCGCCCCAATGAACGACATTACCCATAAAATTACCACCTTGCGTGTTGCTACGGCAGAGGCAACTGTAAAAATGGGTCCGGAAGCCCTAAACGCAGTCAAAAACAAAACCGTTCCCAAGGGTGATGTATATGAGTTTTCCCGTGCCGCTGCCTTGCTGGCAGTGAAAAACACCGCCAATGTAATTCCCGATTGCCATCCGCTGCCTGTAGAATCCTGTAAAATTGAGTTTTCCATCAGCGATATTGGGATTCAGATACAGGTGGAAGTGAAAGCCATTTACCGCACCGGTGTAGAAGTTGAAGCCATGCATGGTGCTGCCATTGCCGCCCTCACGATGTATGACATGCTGAAACCTATCGACAAAAATGTGGAAATAGCACACATACGCTTGCTGTCTAAAAAAGGTGGTAAATCAGACTATACCGATATCCCAAAACGCAAAATCAACGCCATGGTAGTGGTTTGCAGCGATACCAT
>RGEC01000309.1 GCA_009918425.1 Bacteroidota bacterium | reverse complement strand
CCTGTTTGTAGGCAGCATCATCAATATGAGCTTAATATGGATTGGCGGTCAGCTGGTGCCCGAGCCGGCAGGTCACGATTTATCAACCCCCGCAGGATTTGAAAAAGCGTTGCCATTTCTCACCCCAATGCATTTTCTATTTCCCTTTCTGGCCCATGCACTGGGAACGCTTTCCGGTGCCACGCTGGTGTGCTGGCTCAAGCCCAAGGAAACCCGTAAATATATCCTGATTATTGGCGGAATTACCCTGCTGAGCGGTATTGCTGCCGGCTTTATGATTCCCGCACCGGGCTGGTTTATCGCCGTAGATCTGCTGCTTGCCTATATCCCAATGGCATTGCTGGGTGAATATTTATACCACAAATTAACAAAAGCATAACGGCATAATTTATGTAGCTTTGTCTGCATGATTCGTAGGTGGATGTTTTTAATGGTGGGGTTGTTTACCGCCATGAATCTTGGTGCACAATGTATTTCGGGTGACTGTATACAAGGCATAGGCACCATGCTATGGGAAGGCGATATTACACAATACACCGGCAGCTGGCGCAATGGCAAAATGCACGGTACAGGCACTATGAACTATGCCGATGGCTCGGTTTTTAAAGGGAACTGGATAAACGGACGCCTACACGGAAAAGGGAGTATGGCTTTTGCAGGTAAAAATCGCAACGGAACCTCTTTTCGCGACACCGTCAAAGGTTTCTGGTATAACGATTCCGTATACCCCAATGGATTTACCAAGGGCAAACAGCAGGCTTCAATGTTTGTGATAAAGAAAGGAACCATCGATTCGGGATTCGGCAAGATCTACTGGCTTAATGGCAACCGCTACGAAGGCACCATACGCAAGGGACAAATGCACGGAAAGGGCAAACTGTTTATCAGTAAAAACGGCGACTTACCGGTTTTTGATATTGTGGGCGAGTGCTTTTACGAGGGCGATTTTTACAGAGGCTACATGCAGGGCGGTGGCAAAATAACCCGCGATGGAATCCTGGAAAAAGAGGGCCAGTTTGAGATGAATGTTTATCTGGGAGATGATTAGTACCACCCCACCATAGCGTGGGGTTTAAACCCTGCGCTATGGTGGGGTAATGGAAAATTGCATTATCGGTCTAACGTGGATTTATTCGTGTAGCGACCGTCAAAATCGTAATACTTGACATAGTTCCCGTCCTTGACCAATATGGCTGACCCGGAAACATGTTTGATGTATTTGTTGTCACCCAGCAGTATCGATTTATTCAGGTCTTTACCCGTGGCATCATAAATTTTGGCATAGGTGCGATCTACAATCACAATGTATTGGCTGTTATATCCGGCAAGGGTTTTCGTGCTGCCAAGGTGAACCACGCGATTGGTATACCTCCCGTTTTCATCATAGATTTTGGCGTATGCCCCATCTACTTTCACTTCTCCGATTTGTGCACTCATAGTGTAAGTTATACTCAAAAAAAATAAAATTAGCAGGTGCTTTTTCATTCTAACAAATATAAGAAACCTACGAAACATTTACAAGTTTTATTTGAACAATAGCTTTTAACTTACATTGCCGTGCATTCTTTATATTTGAAACATGCAACGTATTACTTTATTGCTTTTTGCAGCCCTGATTGGGCTGATAAAACCTGCTTTTTCGCAACAGAT
>RGEC01000308.1 GCA_009918425.1 Bacteroidota bacterium | reverse complement strand
TTGACCGAGACAAATAGTGGTTGCACTGGCAGAAACCGATGTAGGACTGCTGCTGGTATCTCTTACGGTGAGCGTGAAGGATTGGCAAATGGTGTTATTGCATGTGCCTTCCGCACGCAGATAATAAGTGTACGTGCCCGCGCTGGCAGGTGATGCCACATAGCTGGTGCCCGTTGCAATTGCGGTGCCACCACAGCCACCCAGATACCAGTTCCAACTACCGCCAGCACCGAGCTTACCACCACTGATGCTCAGCGTACTGCTCTGACCTAAACATATAGTGGAAGTACCGCTAATGCTCGTTGCGGGTACCGATGTATCGCTGATGGTGATAGTCTTGCTTACACAGTTGGTTACATTACAACCATTTAAACCTTTTACATAAATGGTATGTGTTCCAACACCAAGCGCCGCAGTGGTCAAAACCAAAGAATCGCCAGATCCAAGACCCACTTGGCCGGGATTCCCGTGACAGGCTACGCGTGTCCAGGTCCAAGAAGCACCGGGGCTAAGTATGCCGCCTACAGGCTTGAACACAAGTGATGCACTGCGTTCACATACTGCTGTTGGTCCAGAAATTGAGGTTGGCGTTTTGCTTGAATCTGTAACTATGAGGGTATAAACTGCACAGGTTGTTGTGTTGCAGAGACCTTCAGCCCTTCTGTAATAAGTGTAAGTACCGGTTGCCGAAGGGCTAACGGATAGGGTGGACCCGGTGCCCACGAGGGTACCACCGCACGAGCCACTGTACCATTTCCACTGAGCACGATAACCCAAGCTGCCGCCCGGTGTTCCGCCATTGATGCCAAAAACTTTGGTAGTACCCAGGCAAATGGTTGCTGATTGTGTTTCAGTAGGTCGAACACTTGAATCCCTTATTAATACCGATTTTATGATACAAGAGGTTGTATTGCAAGTTCCAATGGCTTTAACATGATAGTAGCTGGTACCAGGATCCATTTGAGTATAGATAGAATCACCTGTTCCTACCCAGGGAATGCCTGAACCACCGCACCCAACCCTATACCATTGCCAAGTAGCGCCTGTCCCTAATGTTCCTCCAATCTGTTTTAGTTTGAACAACACATTCTGACAAACGCTGTCTACACTAGAAATGGAGGTAGGCGCTACACTTGAATCACCTACTTGAACAGTAAAGGTAGCACAAGTAGTATTTCCACAACCATCTTCAGCTCTCACGTAGTAGTAGGTAGTGGTTGTAGGCGAAACTGTTATGGATGTGCCGGAGCCAATAGATGTACCGGCTCCACACCCGCCTTCATACCACTGGAAACTTCCACCGCTTGGCAGAGAACCTCCAACCTGTGTAAGTGTGGTTGACCGACCTGATTTCAGACAACCGGCTACTGACGATGTAACACTTGTTGGCGCAGTAGCACATTGTGCATTGAGCTCAATCGCAGCCAGCGCGACAACAATACCAAGTGTAATTTTCTTGACAGAATAGTAAAAGTTATTCATCTAATGAAATTCAATTTGGGTGTAAAATTGGCTCAAATATTCTGAAAAACCAAATTTTACGTCTGAAATGTTGTGGATAAATGGGTTAAGCGCATGATTTAAAACACAAAATCAGAACTTAAAACCAGCTATATTTTGCGTTTTTAATCCAAATTTTTATTTCATTATTTTATCATAAAAAACATTATTTTAAGTACCG
>RGEC01000307.1 GCA_009918425.1 Bacteroidota bacterium | reverse complement strand
TCCGGATAAATGGTTTGGTCTTGATTACAGCATGGTTACCTATGAGCTTGTACCCGTTGTATTTAAGAAAACTGCACCGGTGAAACTAACCCGAATTTTTCAATAATTCTGCCAATGATACGCGCCTTTGCATATCTCTTTTTCTTTACACTGTCGACTGCAAAACTTTTTGCCCAAAACAGTCCATTTACCCTGGAAGATATCTTTCTGAAAGGCACGTTCAGAACCGCAGGCATTGCCGGTTTCAATGTGATGAATGACGGCCTGCATTACACGGAACTTATAACCGAATCCAATGGCTGGCCCAAACCAGGCACGCCCCCTCCACGCTGGCGCATCATCAAGCGAAAACTGTGGACAGGAGACAGTGCGGGCATTATCCTTAGGAGCACGGAAACCGCCATAGACATGGTACCCGACGGCTACACCTTCTCCAAGGACGAAAAGCACCTCATACTCACCGCTGCTACCGAATCCATTTATAGGCACAGCACCAAATCCCTTATTTACCTTGTAGATCTTAACAACGGGAATTCCATCAAAATAAGCGACCAAAAAGCCATGTATCCGCAGCTAAGCCCGGATAACCGCTATCTTGCCTATGTGCGAGACAATGATTTATTCGTTTTTGATTTAAAAAATCAGGTGGAAAAGGCGGTTACCTCAGACGGACAAAAAAACAGTATCATCAATGGCGCCGTAGACTGGGTGTATGAAGAGGAATTCAGCATGAGTCGGGGTTTTGAATGGTCGCCTGATGGCAAACACATTGCCTATTTCCGATTTGATGAAAGCGGTGTTAAAGAATTCAGCATGGATATGTTTTCGGGACTGTATCCTTCGCAGGAACGATGGAAATATCCCAAAGCAGGCGAAGACAACTCGGTGGTGGAAGTGTATATGTATGAACCCGGAACGGACAAAAAAGTAAAAGCTGACATCAAACCCGGCGACCAGTATCTGCCGCGTATTCAGTGGACACAAGTGTCGGGGCAACTGAGCATACAGTGGCTTAACCGCACCCAGAATGAATGGAAACTGTTGTTTGCCAGCGCCAAAACCGGCTCGGTGTCAACAGTCTTGCACGAAAAAAGCAAAACCTATATTGATATCCACGATAATCTGTATTTTCTGAAAAGCAGTCCCGGATTCATTACCACATCAGAGAAAAATGGATTTAACCACATTTACCGCTATACACCCACCAAGGTGCTCAATCAGTTTAAAGAGTCTGCCATTACTTCAGGCAAATTCGATGTTTTGGGCATTAACTACGTGAATGAAACTAACGGATTAATCTACTACAACAGCAGTGAGGTTTCGCCAACGGAGGACCATTGCTACAGCATTGAGCTAAGCGGAAAGAAAAAGACAAACATCACCCCGGAACCGGGCAATCACAGCATAACTGTATTGAATGGTGGCAGATTTTATATTGATGCACACGGCCGTTTTGGTGAACCCACAACCTTTTTGCTGAAAGAATTTACCAAAGGCAATGCAGTGAGCAAGCCAAGGATACTTGAAGACAATAGTGTTGCAAAAAAAACCTTGGTCAACTATGCCTTTGGAAAAAGCGAATTTGGCATAGCCACCACAGACAGCGGTACAGCACTGCACTACTGGATGATGAAACCCCATGATTTTGATCCGAATAAAAAATATCCGGTGCTGATGTTTGTGTATGGCGGTCCGGGTGCAAATACGGTA
>RGEC01000306.1 GCA_009918425.1 Bacteroidota bacterium | reverse complement strand
ACCAATAAACCAATAAACCAAATGCAATTCCAAATTCTTATCAACAACCTCACCAATCCCACACTGCTGTTTTTTCTGCTGGGGATTATTGCCGTGCGTTTGAACAGCGACCTTGAAATTCCGGCTTCCAGTTCCAAATTTATCTCCCTGTATCTGTTGTTTGCTATTGGCTTCAAAGGCGGACAGGAACTGGCTGTCAGTGGATTCAATGAGCATATAATTTATGCGTTGCTTTTCGGCTTTGCCCTGGCTGCCGTCATTCCGTTTTATACATTCCACATATTAAAAAGAAAACTGTCTGTGAGTGACGCCGGTGCTGTAGCCGCATCTTACGGTTCCGTGAGTGCTGTGACTTTCGTAGCGGCCATTTCTTTTCTGGAACTGCAGAAAATTGTATCCGGCGGACACATGGTTGCTGTTATGGCCCTGATGGAATCGCCTGCTATCATTGTGGGAGTCATGCTGATGATGCACTATGACAAGGAAAATAACACTGGTCAAAACATAAGCATCGCTTCTATTGCAAAGCATTCGCTAACCAATGGCAGTGTGTTGATGATTTTTGGCAGTCTGGTAATAGGAATGATTGCTGATGTGAAACAGGCCGAGGGTATAAAACCTTTTACGAACGATATTTTCAAAGGATTTCTTTCTATTTTTCTGCTGGAAATGGGCATGGTTACGGCTCGCCGCTTTTCCGCGTTTCTCAAATACGGCTGGTTTGTAACCTTGTTTGGCATTGTGATACCCGCCATCAATGGATCGCTGGTGGCTTATGTGAGCCAGTTTGTTACGCATGATATTGGCGATCGGTTTATATTCGCCGTACTGGCAGCCAGTGCTTCCTACATTGCGGTGCCTGCAGCCATGCGCATTGCGGCTCCTAAGGCAGATCCCGGGCTGTATGTGCCCATGGCACTGGGGGTAACATTCCCCTTCAATATCACCATAGGTATGCCTCTGTATTTTATGATTATCCAATAAATTTAATATGAGTTTCTTACTGATAAAAAATGCTACCTGTATCAATGAGGGTAGGTTGTTTGAAACCGATATTCTGATTCACAACGGCATTATTGAAACCATAGCCCCTTCCATTAACGCATCCTCAGATAAAGAGCTGGATGCTTCGGGGAAATGGCTACTCCCGGGCATTATTGATGGTCAGGTTCATTTTCGCGAACCCGGACTGGAACATAAGGCAGATATAAACAGCGAAAGCAGGGCAGCGGTGGCTGGTGGTGTAACTTCTTTTATTGATATGCCCAACACGGTGCCCAATACATTGTCGCTGGAATTGCTGAACGAGAAATATAACCGGGCAAAGGAGCAATCGCTGGCCAACTATGGGTTTCTGCTGGGTGTGAATGCCGATAATATCGATGAAATCGCAGCCATGGATACCTCGGGTTTGCTGGCACTTACGGATGATGGTCTGTATTTCACCCGGGGTGGAAATCTGCTGGTAGAGAATCCCGAAGTGATGGAAAAACTCTTTGCCCACAGCAAATCCATCATAGCCATTCATGCAGAAAAAGAGAGCATCATCAAAGCCAATGAGGCAAAATACCATGCACAATACGGTGATGATATTCCGGTGTCTCTGCACCCTGTTATAAGAAGTCATGAGGCCTGTTATGCTGCTTCACACTCAGCCATTGAACTGGCTAAAAAATGGGGTGCGAGGCTGCACATCCTGCACCTCAGCTCAGAATCTGAGACCCATCTGTTTCAGAACAACATTCCACTGGCTGAAAAAAAGATTACCACAGA
>RGEC01000305.1 GCA_009918425.1 Bacteroidota bacterium | reverse complement strand
ACACAAATCCACCCCAGTGAACCGGTCGAACCAAAGGCTTATCCGGCTTAGTTTCCATCAGTTCCTTCATGGCAGCATCCAATTCTTCCCGGGATAAGACAATGCTACTTTGTGCGGAAACTATGGCTCCGGCTTGGCTTAAACGGGGTCTGCTTTGAAAATATATATCACTCTCCTGTTCAGTAATCTTTTTTACTCTGCCTTCTATCCTGACCTGTCGCTCTAACAATCCCCAGTGAAAATTGAGACACGCATTTGGATTTTCTGTGAGTTCCCGACCCTTTTTGCTGTTATAGTTGGTAAAAAACACAAAGCCGCCTTCCGAAATTCCTTTAAGCAATACCACCCTTGATGACGGACGGTTGTTTATTGCCGTAGAAAGCACCATTGCATTGGGCTCATATATTTTTTCATGCATGGCAAAATCAAACCAGTTTGCAAATGCCTCAAGCGGATCATCAGGCAAATCTTCCGGATTTAGGAAGGCTCGGGTATATACCTTCTGACAAGCTCTGCATGCGCAGTTCTGCACTATTGCCCTTCAGGCTCAGTCCTGCTTCTACACTTTCGCCAAGCACATTATACACCGATACCTTCTGTATGCGGCTGCCGGCTTCTATGTTCACCAAACCATTGCTGGGGTTCGGATATAACTTAATGCTGCCCTCGCCCATACCTGTTGTGCCCATGCTGTTGCGGATAGATTTCACAACCGTCTTGCTGCACTCACAGTCTGCCTGGTTTCTTGTGTACAAAGTGATATCAAAATCACCCTCATATGGGAACTGATAAACACCGCCGGGGGTATTCATTGATCCTCCGTCTGAGAACTTATAGCGATAGAACGGATAAGTGGTATTGGCCGCCTGTACCTTGATGGTTCTATAGCCGTCACCCGGAGTCCAGTCATCGGTTACTGTAAAGGTACAGTTCGGCAACTCAAATACCTGCAATGGCTTGGTTACTACCGTTTCGCAAGCGCCGTCCACTACCACCTTCAGCTTCACATTCGGGCTGAATGAGTTGGTCGTGTTGTATGTGTGTACAGGGTCACTCACATTCGAAAGCGGTGAACCGTCTCCGAAATCCCACTCGTATACCATATTACCCTGCTTAACGCTCGATTTGTTATCGAACTGAACAGGCTTGCCTGAGCAGGTATTCTGAACACTGAAGTCGGCGATAGCCTGCGTTCCTACGTTCAGCGTCTTGGTCATACTATCGCTGCAGCCATTGTTTACACTCACCACCAATTTCACTGTCTTGGGACCAAGGGTCGTGAACTGGTAGGATGGATTGTCGGCTGTTGAGGTTCCTCCATCGCCAAAGCTCCATTTCGGTGCTGAGGCAAATCCGCTGATGGGTGCTGTACCGTTGGTAAACTGTGTCGGTGTCTGATCACACACCTGACCATTGCTCCAGGTTACAACAGGTGCACTGCCGATGTCGATCTTTTTGGTTGTGGTATCGGCACATCCAAACTCAGATATAGATATCAGACGTACACTGTAGTTGCCACCTGTCTTAAACTGGTGTAAAGGATTTTTTACAGTTCCTACTTCTCCGTCCCCAAAGCTCCAGCTCTGACCCAATATTCCGCTTACCAGTGTACTCTTGTTGGTAAACTGAACCGGTACATTGCTACAGAATTTCAGGCCGGGATCGCTCGGGTATGAGAAATCCGATACCGGAGTATGGAACAGATAAGCAGTTTTGGTGCGGGTTGCAGGGCAACCGTTATCTTCTACTGTCAGTGTCACATTGTACTGACCAGGCTTGCTGTACTTAAAGGTAGC
>RGEC01000304.1 GCA_009918425.1 Bacteroidota bacterium | reverse complement strand
CATCGGCCGCATACCTATCGAGTATGGCTTTGTAATATTCGTTAATTTCTTTGGGCAGGGCATTTACGTCGTTGAGAGCAATGCTGCCGTTTTCAATCGCATTGCAGAGCAAGCGCAAATAAAGCGGGTTACCCTGCGAGCGCTGTTGCACCGCATCAATCCAAGCGCTTTCGCGCTCCACTTCGTATTTGTTGGCCACCTCGTAAATGAGCGCGCGGATGTCGGCCTTGCTCAAGCCCTCTAACAGCAGCGGGGTGTGGTATTCTGTCGGCAATGTCGCCCAAAGGTCGTCAATGCTTTTGTGTCCGCCGGGACGAGATCCGTAAATAATGAGGATATTATTAAAGTTCTCACGCGGCATATACTTGAGCACGTCGTTCTCCACACCTTCATCCAAACCATCGATCAAAAACAGCAATTTCTTGCCTTGACTATGCTCGGCCCATTGCCGCCATTTGCTGAATAATTGGTTTTGCAAATCGAAGGTCATTTTGCTCTCGGCGCGTATTTCGCGGCCTTGCACAAAAACTTCGTCGGTGCGCTTGATAAGGTAATTGAGCAAATAATCGATTGCGGCTTGCGTGGTCCCCCGACGAATGAAGTACTCGATGCAATGAATATTTTGCGCTTCTTTATGATTTTTAATTTCTTTAAATACCTGCGCTATCAGGGCAGATTTTCCAATGCCCGGATTTCCCTGAATAGACAAATATCCCTTGCTTTTGGAGCGAACAAAATCGTGTATTCGTGCGCGCTCCTCTACTCGCCCTTTAAAAGTCTCGGTGAGCTCTTCGATGCGTTGGGTAAAATCCGAGCTACCTGTTTTCTTCCATTCGTGCAGGGGCAGGTATTGGTGAAACTCATTCCAGAAATCTTTCTCGCGGTAGTGCTTACTCAAGGGATAATTGAGCAGACCTACCTTGTCGTTTCTCAAATCATTAAAAAAGGCAAATGACGTATCGCTGCTTTCTTTTCTATAAAGCAGTATCGGGTGTAATGAAAGCGCAGCATTTTCATTTGTTACAAATACTTTTGCATCGCGCAGTTCCAAAGTTGAGTTATTCAACCATTTTAATTCCAATAATTGGTTTATAAAAGGTTCAAAATTCTTTATGTCTGCTTCACACTGGGCATCGGTGGGCGTAGCGCCATGGGCGTAGTTGTTGCGCAAGGCGATGGCATTCGTCTTATCGACATCCAGTGCTTTGTTTAGCCCGGCGAACTCAAAAGAGAAATCAGAGAAAATCCACTTATGATTCTGAGCTTGCAACTCCTCAAACAGCACCCGGCTAAACAGCTGCCAGGTGCCCAATGAGGGCGTGCGCAAGCCTTGGGCCAACATGCCCTTAGCGGCATCACTCAGATGGTTGTGTTTGACATACTCGCTCAAGATCACCGCCGTATGCGATTTAATAATAGACTCAAACAAGTCGATCATACGGTGCACCTTGCGAAAGGGCTGGGTTTCGGAGTGGTAAAGTTCAACCAGGGCTTTGATGTGTGAATGATTATTCATATTGTATTGAAATAATATGCTTTCTGAGTTCAACTAATATGTGCAATTTAAGAAAAAAAAGACAAAAAGACCTTTGGGGGCCTTATATGCCGTTTGAACGTAACAGTACCCCTAAAAAAACAAGCTTTTGAAAGTAGAAAATTCATTTGATTTCAAAAAACACTAAAAAATTAAGATTCACCGAAGTTCATACGTACAGGCCCTTCAGAAGCATGAATCCGGTATAGCCACCGGGGTCAAGCCGAGAATTGGGCATCTTGAATAAAATGAACATCTTCATTCG
>RGEC01000303.1 GCA_009918425.1 Bacteroidota bacterium | reverse complement strand
ATCGGCACTTGTGCGATCACAAAAAAACCTAAACGCTTTTAGTGCTCTTGCCCATTTTTATCCTGCAGCAGATTCCGGCAAGGTTGAATGGATAGAGGGGGACCTTTTGTCTCCTGAAAACTGGGTGGAGAATATTGCTCATGCAGATGTGGTGTTTCATGCAGCAGCTGTGGTTTCTTTTTCGCCAAGAGATAAGGGGGTTATGATGGAAACCAATGTAACAGGAACAACCCATGTGGTAAACGCATGCCTAAAACACAGCCTTAAGCCTCTTGTTTATGTTTCCTCTGTAGCGGCACTTGGTCGCGCTGAGGGTCAAACAGAGGCAACAGAAAACACTACCTGGAAAGACAGCGACCACAACACTTCTTATGCTATTAGTAAACACCTGGCTGAACGAGAGGTTTGGCGGGGTATGGAAGAAGGGTTGCCTGTGGTTGTGGTTTGTCCGGGCATTATCCTGGGTCCATGGGCAAACCCCACCGGTTCCGGGCAAATTCCGGCATTGGTAAAAAAGAAACTTCCTTTTTATCCCATCGGGGAGAATGGTTTTGTGGGGGTCCGCGATGTGGTTGCGATGATGATCGGGCTCTATGAATCGGGGTGTTTTGGGGAGCGCTTTCTTTGTGTGGCAGAAAACACGACTTATAAAAACGTATTGGATTTGTTTGCCGATGGGTTTGGTGTTCGCCCGCCCCGTATCGCATTAAAAGGCGCTCTGCTGCATTTTTTGGTTTTTATCGCAAGATTTTTTGAACTTGTGCGAATCCCTTTTCCGTTTCCGTCACAGGGATTAATAAGTACTTCTCTTGTAACACGATATGCTTCAATTCGCTTAAACCCGTTTTTGGGGCATTCTTACACGCCGTTAATGAGGGTAATTGTAGAGTGTGTAGATTCTAATTCTTGATTTCCAGGTTAGCTGGTGTTATTAGAGTGTTAATTTGAATACTTTGTGTTGCTTTTGTTTTTTGGGTTTATAATTTTGTATTTTTGTCTAAGTGCCTCATCAATTTTTGTTATACTGGTTTTTTTCTGTTTGGTGTTTTTTTTCATTGCCAACAGTTGCCCAAAGGCCAAAAGTGTACCAATATTTTAATATTGGCAACGCTATGTTTCTGGGCGATTTGGGCGGGCGCCCAACCATCGGCACAAACGGGCCTCAGGATTTGAACATCCAGACTATGCGATATAGCCTGGGAACAGGGTTGAAAATTGCTTTTAACCCGGGTTTTGCCATAAAAACAAACCTCACCTATGCCCGTGTTGCCGGAGATGATAAATTCACCCAAAACAGAGAACGCGGCATGCGAAACCTGAGTTTCTTTTCTCCTATTGTAAACGCCTCGCTGTTGCTGGAGTTTTCCCCGGGAGAATCTAAGCGCATGTATATGTTTGCCGGTGCCGGTTTTTTCTATTATGAACCCAAAACCCGCCTGGGAAACTCAAAATACCGTTTACGTGATTATGGTACAGAGGGTCAATACTTTATGCCCGGAAAAGAACCCTACAGACCTACCGCAATTGTTTTTCCTTTTGGATTTGGTTACAAAATAAAAGATGGTGGCATCGGTGGTCCTTCGCTTTCTATAGAGTATATAATGAACAAAAGCACCACTGATTATATTGATGATGTGAGCACTAATTATGTAGACAAAACTTTGCTGGCAAACAGGAACGGGGCTGTGGCTGTTCAGTTAATGGATCGCAGTGTGTCTGATATTCCGGGTTTTAGCGAAGCCGGTGCCATTCGCGGAGATCCGCGGGATATGGATAATTTTTCGTTTTTGCAGATAGTAT
>RGEC01000302.1 GCA_009918425.1 Bacteroidota bacterium | reverse complement strand
TTTAAATTAAAGTGCTTGCTTTATAGTGCGTTGATTGTAATTATTTGTTATTTTTAATTTAATGAAATTAAAATCTAAACTACTTAATAATGCTTTAAAATTTTACTTAAATAATGAAATTGGTAAAAAGATTAGCACTGCATTAGATGAGGAAGAACCCTATGCCGCCGATGAACTTGTTGAACTGGCTGAAGTGGTGCTCCATCAAATTGCAGCAGTGGGCGTTGTTCACTACCTGCAACATGCTCCGCAAAAAGAAGTGTACAACGACTTTCTTGTGCAGTTGTTCAACTCTTCCGGGCACGATTACAACGCCGGACCACTCTTTCGCTGGGCGGCCAACATGGTGAAGGAATGTCCTGCTATGAAGGCTTCCACTCGCTATCCCTTCTTCTGGCAGGAAGCTGAAGAGGGGCTGCGCCTGGCAGAACGGGTGCACCATTTGGCGGAACTGCGCAACCAGGTTATGCACGGCTTTTTTGTGCTTCCTCCGGAAGAAAACCGTAAAGAGGCAGATGCCATCGGACAACTGCTTATGGATTTGCATAAAGTTAATTTCTTTGATATAAAGGCTGATTTTCACTTTTGCCGTGCCGGACATTTTACCGGACATTGGAACATCATCGAAGAGGACGAGTGGACCCACTATTTCGGTATGGGTGCATTTGGCGAATTGGCTCAGCGAATCGTTGCCGAGCAGAAGCCTACGTTTTGGGAAAATGAAAAGGCCATCATTTCAAGCTCGGATGCCTCGTTTCCCGATAAGAACGCTTCCGAACTGCGCGAGTTCGTTTCAAAAAACAACCGAGGTGCATACGCCGTTTGGGTTCATCCAACAGACGACCATGCAGCCGAATATTTCGCGGCGATTAACCAAGAGCTTTCGGCCATACCCAATACACGCGTGATTGCATACGGGCTATACGAGCAAGGCCTCAGCTATACGGGTGTTTTTCTGTTGAACCGGCTACTGAAGGTGCTCGATCCCGAAAGCAAAATCAAAAGCAAGGACAAAAAACCGGAAGAACAACTGGCGGCTGCGCGCAAGCTCACAACGGATAAGGTTGTTGTCATGATCAACCGCATCCACCTGGGGCTGTTCAGTCCGCAGCATGTAACACGATTGAACAATGTCCTCTACGAGAACAACATCATACTAGTGGCCGTTGGTCATCATTACGAGCATTTCAATGCGTTCTTCAACGGCTTTAGCACGGTGGAGCATCCGCCGGTAGTTCCTAGCATTGAACAGGCTACAGCAGCACTCCGCAATTACTTACGTTTCAAGGGACCCTCGCACGAAAAGGCCGATGAGCGCGAAGACGTGCAGCTGCTCGAATCCATTCTTGCTTCGGTTCTTGAAGAATTGGCAACTGAGCAAAAGCTATACGCTCGCCGGTTTGCTGATGAACATATATACAATATAGAATATGTTCATGAAGTATTTGCATTATTACATCCATGGGTGCATACAAGTCGTGAAGCTTTTGAACCCGACACGGTCGATGAGTTGTATGGCTTCCCTAGCACCATGACCGAAGTGACCCCCATTTACCTGGCGTTAGGTCGTCGCGATTTGAAATTGGAGTATCAGCATAAAGTAATAACTTTTTAAAATGACAAAAAAAATCGAATTTCCATTTAATACACTCTTTAGAACATTTTCTCAAACAAGAAGCATAAATGAAAAGAAAACCTTATTTAAGCAGTTACTTGAAGGGTATGTCAAATTCATAACAGCAATTCATATATCGTGGATTTTAAAAGAGCAGCAAGGTAATGTTCCTGTTAACATTCGTGTATTGTTGGTTCAATTTTTTCAAAAGCCCC
>RGEC01000301.1 GCA_009918425.1 Bacteroidota bacterium | reverse complement strand
CTGATGCATGGAAACGGTATGTTAAAGCATGTTCCCAGACTTTCGGACCTTATCGTTACATAATTTACATTATGTTAAGTAATGTATTTTAAAACAAAGGGAACTTCTTCCCTTTATTATTTTCTGATTACTTAATGGATTCTAGATTTTTGACCTGGATGTCGTAAGCATCTGCTGCTGCCTTATCTCCCATTTCAACGGCACATTGTTTCAGCGCTTTGTAAATATTAATCTGATCTGCAATTCCATAAGCCGTATTCTCACTGGCTTTTTCAAGGTGACTCTTTGCGCGTCCAAATAAAGCTTTAAGACCTGCGTTTAATTCTTTCAGTTTTGCAGTATTGGCTCTGGCCATTTGGTCATAATATTTTTTGCTTTCATACTTCATAAGTGAAAGCCCCAGGTTAAACTGAGCATCGTAATTAAATTCATCCAATTCAACAGCTTTCTGATAATCGGCTATACAGGCATCATAATTGCCACCCTGTTCATTTAGGTAGGCTCTGGTATAATACCATTTTGAATCCGGATTCGTTTCAATTTGCCTGTTAACATCAGACATCAGCTTTTCAACCTTGTTAATACTCACGAAGTAATTTACGAGAACCTGGAACATATTGTTGTCGCCGGGAGCTCTTTCAAGACCAAGGCGAATAACTTTCTCAGCACCGGCAGTGTCGCCGGCTTCCATGTATACCTTACTCATCGCCTCGAATACAACCGTTGAATTAGATCCCTGATCAATCAGCGACTGCAGAATTTCCTTTTTTACGGCAGGATTGGTAGAAACCATAGCCAGATGGGCATATCTGTCAACCAGAAACTTGCGTTTGATGTTTTGTTTTTCCAGTGAATTGATGGTAGCGGTATCGATTTTAACCATCTCGTCATACAGGAAGATGATAATCTTATAATATTCAAGCAAATCATCATACTTCTTTTCTCCCAGCAATTCTTCAGATTCGTTAAAAGCCACACCGAAACTGGTGGCGCATTCAAGTGATGCCACATCAACATCATCCGGAAGTTTCTTATCCGTAGATTTTATGAATTGCATCATGCTATACCCCGATTTTAAGCCCGATCCTGCGGATGTCTCCTTTAAAAGTTCATTACCACGCATGTTGAACACCCTGCTATAAACCATGGCACGTGCAAGCCACATGCGATTATTATTGGCAGTTTTCGGATCGTTATATGCTTCGTCAATATAGTTTTTACCTTCAAGCACATCGCCGGCACTGTTGCTTTTATCACCTTCAATGGCATAGAAAGCACTTTTCACCTTTGACATTTGAGCATGCACCACTACTGTAAATAGACAGGCTGCTATGATTAGACTTAACTTTTTCATATTATTCGGTATCTGGGTTTTCGGGTGTGGTAACATCTCCGGTATCTGTAGCTTCTCCCCCTTCAGCAAGCTCCTCTTCATCGTCTTCACGAGGGACAGCTGCAATTCCGGCAATGCTGTCTTTTTCTTTAATATTAATCAGGCGCACACCCTGCGTAGCCCTGCCCATGACCCGCAACTTGTCTGCGGCCATGCGAATGGTCATGCCGCTCTTGTTGATGATCATTAGACCGTCAGCATCGGTTACGGAGAGTATTCCCACCAGATCGCCTGTTTTCTCGGTAATCTGGATAGTTTTAACGCCTTTTCCGCCCCGACCTGTGATTCTGTAATCATCCAGATCGCTTCGCTTGCCGTAACCTTTTTCACTCACTACCAGCATGGTTGCCTCCTTATTATCAGGATTAACACAAACCATGCCAATTACTTCATCTTTGGCTCCTTCCAGCGTTACACCCCTTACCCCGGCTGCAGTACGGCCCATTGGCCTTACTGTTTTTTCTGA